>JAZNWT010000158.1:0-10386 GCA_045593465.1 Clostridia bacterium | reverse complement strand
GCCGTGATTTATGCAAGAGTTCGAATTCATACGCAAAAGTGCTGAAAATATGTTTTTTGTAGCCCATAGCCAGAAAACAAAGCCACCCTGTTGGGTGGCTTTGTTTTGTGAAATAGTAGGGATTCGAAGCCGTGTCCCAAGCTTTGCTTGGGGAAAAACATCACAGTTCACGCTAATGATGACAGCTTCGCCTAATGATATATGCCTTAGGCATATGAAAGAACGGATATTATATCATATCGCATAGCGATATATCATTTTTGTAAGAGCTCAAACACATCACACAAAACAGGCGGAAATTTAGCTTCCGTTGCCATATACAGAAGGCTAAAGGAATTTAATATTAGATGCAAATTCTATCGGCCATTTTCAAACAGTGGCTTTCGTGCTACAATAAACAAAAACTATTTAGTGATACATATGCAGAATTTTTTGATGTCGATGATATGCTTTTGGAGCAGCTATGCAATAGTTACCTGCATAGGAATTTTGCATACTGTGTTCAATATTTATGTACTGAAAATGAAGCCCATGGACGAAAATTCAATGGGTGAGGGCTACGAAAAAACAAAACCGTGGCATCCGCTCTATAATATAGTTCTGTTTTCGTCTTTCGGTTGGCTGTATATGAATTCTCTTGCAGTGCCTACAATGCGTGAAGCACTTGTTACGGGTGCACTTTGGGCAGGCATATGCATAGTTGTTGATGTTTTCGGTTGGGTAATAATAAAGCACCCGTGGAGTCTTTCGTTTAAAGAATTCTATATCGACTATCAGCCGTGGATAACGCTTATCTATCTGGCGATTTTATTAGGTCCTGTTGTGGGATTGTTGCTTCATTGAGGATAACCACTTAGGTCGCGTTTCAATGATTGTCATACAACTTTAATAATCGTTATCTTATAATACAGCACAAACAACTGCAACAAAGCTTCGTTTGTGCTATACTTTTACTTAAACATAAACAATAACAGCATTAGGTGATGATAAAATCCATGAGCAAGTATTACACTGTTTCAAAAAAGATAATAGACTCAAACGGCAGAAAAATAAAGCTGTTGATACTTACGCCCAAAAGAACGTGCAACACAAAGCCGCCTTGTGTTTTGTGGCTGCATGGCGGAGGTTATGCAACCGGCATGGCTGAAATGGTGTTTTTTACACGGGCGAAGGCTTTGGCAAAAAAATACGGTGCAGTGGTTGTTGCACCAAGCTATACATTGTCTGTTAAGGCACCGTATCCTGCGGCGATTGAGGATTGCTATGCGTCACTGCTGTTTGTTAAAGAAAATGCCGATGAGCTCGGTATAAATAAAAATCAAATAATGGTGGGTGGCGAGAGTGCAGGCGGCGGACTGTGTGCGGCATTGTGCATGATGGCAAAGGATCGGGGAGAAGTGAATATTGCCTGCCAAATGCCGCTTTATCCCATGCTTGATGATAGGGACACGGAGTCATCGAGGGATAATCATGCTCCTGTGTGGAATACGAAGCGAAACCATGCGGCGTGGAGAATGTATTTAAAAGGTGTTGAAAAAGTTAATGAGTATGCATCACCTGCACGGCGAGAGGATTATTCATGTTTGCCGCCTGCGTATATGTTTGTAGGCGATATCGAACCTTTTTATTGCGAAACCCTTGAGTATGCCGAAAATCTTAAAAAAGCAGGGGTTGGTGCTGTGGTTGACGTGTATAAAGATTGGTATCATGCATACGATTTGTATTTTCCGTTTACCAAGAAAGCAAAAGAGGCGATAAATAATTTTGAAAAATGGTTTGAGTTTGCAAAAGAAAACTATTTTTCGGACAATGAATAAATAAAATAGTTTGGACAAACAAGGCTCTTACGGTTTTGCCGTGAGAGTTTTTTGTGTGGAATAATTACGCCAAATAAAACAAATACTTTTATTGATAAAAAATGAAAGGACGAGCAGGCGTGATAGAAAATGATACGATTAAGCTTTTGAGGGAATGTGATGCAGGAGTAAAAATGGGTATAGCCTCAATAGATGATGTTGTGGACTATACAAGCTCCGAGGAATTGAGAAAATATCTTGTTGACTGCAAAAAAGAGCATGAAAAGTTGAAAAAAGAAATTTCGGAGAGCTTGGACAGATTTAAAGATGACGGAAAAGAGCCGAACCCCATGGCAAAGAGTATGTCTTGGGTAAAAACAAATGTAATGCTTATTGCCGATGAGTCGGACGAAACTATTGCAGATCTCATGACGGACGGTTGCAACATGGGTGTAAAATCGCTCAATAAATATCTCAATCAGTATGAGGCGGCAGATGAGTTTTCAAAGGATATTACAAAAAGGTTGATAAACCTTGAGGAAAAGCTGGCAATTGACATTCGAAAATTTTTATAAGTAAAGAAAGGTGATTCGTATGTTTAAACACGAAAAAATGTTATTCCACCCAGTGGGTATTGAAAAGCCGAATCCGCAGTATGCGGCACTTTTGCAGGAACAGCTTGGCGGCGGCAACGGAGAACTAAAGGCAGCTATGCAGTATATGTCGCAGAGTTTCAGAGTAAAGGATGCTGAAATAAAAGATTTGTTTTTGGATATTGCAGCAGAGGAACTAAGTCACATGGAAATGGTTGCACAGACGATAAATCTGCTTAACGGACATGAGGTTGATGCCATGGCGGTACCGTCGGGCGAAATACAAACTCATGTTTTGCTGGGACTTAATCCGGGACTTATAAATGCTTCGGGCTATTCCTGGACGGGCGATTATGTTACGGTAACGGGTGACCTTTGTGCCGACATCCTTTCAAACATAGCTTCCGAGCAGCGAGCAAAGGTTGTATATGAATATCTTTACAGGCAGATAAACGACAAAAAGGTAAGGGAAACTATCGACTTCCTGCTCAATAGGGAAGAAGCACACAATACAATGTTCAGAGAAGCGTTTAACAAGGTTCAGGATACAGGCTCAAATTGCGATTTCGGCACTACTAAGGCGGCAAAGATGTATTTCAGCATGTCGTCACCATCGCCCGAAAACAGTAGATTTACCGATGTATCGGGAAAACCACCCACATTTTAAATTTAAACAGGTAGTTTTGTGTCCGAGCATATTTATGCTTGGACTTTTTGTATAGATGGCTTACTTGTGAGGAAAACTAAAACAAATAGTGTTTTTTGTGAATCTTATGCAACAATGAATGAGCGGTTGTTGCTTGTGTATGACTCAACGGAGCATAATACTGTAAAAAAGAACAAAAGGAGTACTGAAAAGTGGGATTATTGAGATGCTTTATATATCTCTTTACAGTGGGCTTATTAAGCTTTTTTGCAGGCAGAATCATTCCGAAAAAGTGGATTGACGCATATAAATTTCCGTTTAAAACATACAATTTTGAGAAAAACGGCAAATTGTATGAAAAACTGAAAATAAGGTCATGGCAGAACAAGCTTCCGGATATGAGCAGGATATTTCCCAAAATTATACCGCCTAAACGCATCGTTAAGAAAGCAGACAGAGAAAAACTTGAGAATATGCTTCATGAAAATTGTGTTGCAGAATTGATACATCTGTTGCTTTCTGTTGCCGCACTGCCTTGCTTATTGCTTTGGAAAGGAATAAAGGGCAGAATAATTTTGTATATCTATATACTGTTCGGGAATATTCCATATGTCATAATACAGAGATATAATCGCCCGAGAATTAAAAGGCTTCTTGAACGAAATCAAAAACGGGAAATAGCCGAGCAGATCAATATTGAGTGCATATGTGAAAATGCTTCTTGAAACGCAGTGCCTGTAGAGGGTATAATAAGTCAGTAAAGGAAATGATGCGATAATGAAAAAAATTCTGATACTCAGTTGCAATACAGGACAAGGGCATAACTCTGCAGCAAATGCTCTTAAAAACGCATTCGTCGAGCTTAATATAGAATGCGACGTTGAAGATGCTCTTCGTTTCATATCCGACGGTGTATCTAAGTTTATATCCGATTGGCATGTAAAAATTTATCGCAACATGCCCAAGGCGTTTGATGTGGGATATAAGTTTACCGAGAATTATACCGAAAAGCTTTTTGATGAAAAATCATTACTGTATAAGCTTTTTACGATGGGTACCGACAGGCTTTATGAGTTTTTTTTGAGTGGAAATTATGATGCTGTTATATGTACACATGCGTTCTCGGCACTTGTTTTTACTGATGTGGTAAAAAAATATATGCCCGATATAAAGACCGCATTTGTGGCAACGGATTATTCTGTTCCACCGAGCATTGAACAGGCGGAGCTTGACTATTATTTTGTTCCCGATAAAACACTTATTGATAATTTCTCAAAATCGACGAGTGTGGGGGGGACGATAATTGCAAGCGGCATACCCGTAAGAAAGGCATTCCTCACAAGCATTGACAAAGCCGCAGCAAAAAAGGCTGTCGGTATGGATAATAATAAAAATCATATTTTGATGATGTGCGGCAGTATGGGTTGCGGCCCTATGAAGGGAATTGTTTCGGAATTTATTGAACTGCTTCCTGAAGATATCGAGCTTACCGTGGTTTGCGGAACAAACGAAAAACTGCAATCACAGCTTGAGGAAACGGTAAAAAAAGATAAAAGGGAAGACAGTATTCACATAAAAGGCTTTGTGGACGATGTGTCACTTCTTATGGATAGTGCAGATGTTTATATAACAAAGCCCGGAGGTATCAGTATTACGGAGGCGGCAGTTAAGGGTTTGCCCTTAGTGCTTATTGATGCGGTTTCAGGATGTGAGGATTATAATCTTCGGTTTTTTGTGGAGAATAAAATGGCAGTAACGGATGATTCGCCGAGAGAACTTGCACAAAAGGCAATAGAGCTGCTTTATGATGAAAGCAGATGTGTGGACATGACAAACCGACAAAAAGAGAGAGGATATGGAAAATCAGTTCAGATTATAGTTGACTGTTTAATACAAAACTAATGAATACAGAAATAGCTTATACAAAAAAAGATACGCCCGTAGATTACAGGAAGCTTAGATTAAGTAACATAAATACGGAGCAGTACAGACATGTAAAACTGCTCTTATATTGGCCTTTATACGGGCTTTTGTTTATGTTTGTCGAGAAATTTTATAATGTGGTATCCACTCCCGTATACAGTCCTTTGGATGACATGATACCGTTTTGTGAGTATTTCATGATACCTTATCTTTTTTGGTTTTTGTTTTTGGTGGGAATGATAGCGTATACTCTGTTTTGTGATGTTGAACAATTCAGACGCATGATGCATTTCATAATGATTACATACACCGTTACGATAATTATATATCTGTTATTCCCGACCTGTCAGGAATTAAGGCCCGAAACCTTTGTGCGGGATAATGTTTTTACCCGTATAACGAAGGGCTTTTATGCATATGATACCAATACAAATGTTTGTCCGTCCATTCATGTTATAGGCTCATGGGCTGTAGTTTTTGCGGCATGGCATACCAAAAAATTCAAATCACCCTTGTGGATAACAACTTTTACGCTGATGGGTGTTTTGATAAGTGTATCAACAGTGTTTTTGAAACAGCATTCGGTAATAGATGTTTTTGCCGCAATCCCCCTGTGCATAATAGGTTATTTTGCTTGTTACAAGATACGGGGCGGAAATGGACTGCTGAAGTATTAAGAGATGAGTCTGAAACTTCACTTGTATAGGTTCTTGGAGGGCGAATAAATGGATAAAAAAACAAAGCAGAATTTATTTTTTATAACATTCGGCGTAGCTTTGTTTGCAATGCTTATGAACTTAGACCATATTGCGACATTTCTTTCGCATACGCTTGATATTGCATTTCCTGTGGTGCTCGGTTTCATAATAGCATTCATACTTAACGTGCCGATGCGTGGATTTGAAAAACTGATTTGCAAGCTTACGTCAAAATCAAAACGTAAAATTAAAGATGGAGCGGTGAGGGGAATAAGTTTGTTCTTAACGGTTCTTTCGTTACTGCTTGTTATTTTTATTATTTCGGCATTGCTTTTACCCAAGATAGTCGATTCTGTTATGGGGCTTGTGGAGCTTGTGGTTGAAAAATGGCCCGAATGGATTGAAAAGCTTGCATCGTACAACATAAATACAGAACGGATAGCTGCGTGGTTTGAAACGCTGGATTTTGAAAAAATTACGGAAAACCTCACAAACGGTGCAGGGACTATACTTTCATCGGCAATGTCTGTTGTAACCACAACAGTATCGGGAATAAGCAGATTTATCATAGCTGTTATAATTGCAATATATGTGCTTATCAGCAAGAAAGATCTTGAAAAGCACACAAAAAGGTTGATAAACGTACATGTGAAAGAACCGATAGGTGATTATGTGCTGCGTATTGCATCAATGATAAACGATACGTATTCAAAGTTTTTATCGGGACAATGCGTTGAGGCGGTAATACTCGGTGTTCTTATTTTTATAACATACAGAATTTTTAATATACCGTATGCGGAGCTTATCGGTTTGCTCACCACGGTACTTGCTTTTATTCCGTATATCGGTGGATTTTCGGCATGCTTTATCGGTGCGTTTCTGGTTCTTTTGACCTCGCCTGAAAAAGTGATAATAGCAATAATTGTATATGTGGTAGTTCAATTCATTGAAACTCAGTTCATATATCCTCATGTTGTCGGTGGCTCTGTGGGACTTAGCCCGTTGTGGACTTTAGTGGCAGTATTCCTTGGCGGCAGTCTTATGGGATTTATCGGAATGATTTTTTTCATTCCTCTCACGGCTGTTGTATTTACGCTGATAAAGGGATATACACAGCATGTTGTCAAGAAAAAACATTGCAGAAATGTTGAATAATGTCGATAAACGTAAAATATTGTAAAAGAATGTATTGCGTTGTATAATTAAGAAAATATGTTTGGCGTGATACATACATGGAGTTTACAGCGTTTTTTAAAACCCAAAAATTCAAAACGATTCTAAGCATCGGAATAATTGTTGTCTCCGTTATTGCTATTGTGCTGACGTTAAGTAGCGGATATAACAATGCCGAGGGTTTTTCGCCTGTTTTCAACAGTGCAGAAGCTACCTTGAAAATTGATTATGAATACGAAGCATCGGCGTTTTTGGGGTGTGCTGTAAAGCTTGGGTTTAATAACAGCTATAAAAAAGCGTCTGCCAATACAAGCAAAATAGAATATGATATAGTAACAGAAGATAATTTTCTTAATGCAAAACTTGTTCTTTCAATAACCGAAGGCGAAATAACTTCGTATACTGTTTCTTGTAACTTTAGAAAAATAGATACGGATGTAACATCTAACGATGGATTGGATTATGATATCAGACTATTGCAGGAGTCTAACAATAAAAAAGCTCTTTTGACCATGAAACAGTGGAATAAAGCTTTTATAAGCTCGCTCGATAAAGCGGGAGAGCTTAATGATGCACAGATAAGCTATTTGTGCGAGTTTGCGGATATCGCATATACTGAAATGAAAGTGCAGACTGCAACAGTAGACAACTATTCGGTATATGTTGCATATGAAGAAGGAAAAACAGCGGATTCAATATTGTTTTCCATAGGTAAATAGTTGTTAGTCTATTGATGTTTACCGCTGCAGATGATAAAATCCTTTGTGCAGTTAAAGCATAAAAGGAAGAAATGATTATGATAGATTTTTTTGTTGGTTTATTGGGCACGCTCATGCGTTTTTGCTATGAGTTTTTTAACCGTTACGGTTTGGCTATAATAGCTTTTACATTCGTTACAAAGCTTCTGTTGTTTCCGTTAAATATTTGGACTCAAAAAAACTCAATAAAAATGGTTAAAATTCAGCCGGAAGCAAATATGATTGCGGCAAGATACGCTTTTGACAGCCAAAAAGCAGGAGAGGAACAGTTAAAACTGTATAAGCGTGAAAATTATAAGCCGGCTTTGGGAATATTGCCGCTTCTTGTTCAAATACCGCTTATATTGGGTGTTATAGCTGTTGTTTATGCACCGTTGACACATATTTTGCAGATAGATGCTTCGGTAATCGATGCTTTTATTGACAAAGCGTGTATTCTTTTGAATGTTGAGAATATAAGCGGTGCCGCTCAGCTTAAAGTGCTTGAACTTATAAAAAACGGAAATGCCGATTTCTTTGCGGCACTCAACATAAGCGGTGCGAAAGAAGCTGTGGATGCAATTCTAAAGCTTGATATGAATTTCTTGGGGTTTGACCTTTCCCAAATACCGTCTCTTTTGAGATTTGATATTTATCTTATCGTACCCGTTCTATCAGCCACAAGCTCATTTTTGCTGTCGGCAGAGCAAAACAGAATAAATGTACTGCAAAAGGAAACCAAAGGCTTTGGCAAGTGGGGAATGGCTGTGTTTATGGTTATATTCTCGCTCTATTTTGCATTTGTTGTGCCTGCCGGTGTAGGGCTGTATTGGATAGTGGGAAATCTCTTTGCAATATTGAGCCTTTATCTTGTAAACATGATATATCCGCCGAAAAAATATATTGATTACGAGGCACTTGAAAAAAGCAAAATTGCACTTGAAAAAAGCCGTGAAGAAGCAAAAAATGCAAAAATCACACCCGAACAGAAAAAGCAGGGAAAAGCCGACTATCAACGTTTCTGTGATGAAAATAATAAAAAGCAGATAGTGTTTTATTCTGAAAAGAGCGGATTTTATAAGTATTTTGAAGGTCTTATAAATGAACTTTTAAGCACGAGTGATATTGTGATACATTATGTTACAAGCGATCCCAATGATGCTGTATTCAAGAAAGACGAGCCGAGGATAATTCCGTATTATGTTGACGATAACCGCTTGATACCGCTTTTTATGAAAGTTGATGCTGACATAATGATAATGACGATGCCCGACATAAATAAATATCATTTAAAGCGTTCGATAGTCAGAAAAGATGTTGAATATATATACGTATTCCATGGTCTTGGCAGTGTGAATACGGAACTTAGAACCGGTGCTTTGGATCATTACGATACGATATATCTTACAAACGAACAGGTAAAGAAAGAAATACGTGCACTTGAAAAAGAATACGGTACTAAGGAAAAGCGTCTTGTGGAATACGGACATCCGCTTCTTGACGATATGCTCAAAGCCTATGAAGCTGCCGGTGATATCAGCAAAAACGGAAGTGAAAAACGCATAATGATAGCTCCGTCATGGCAGGAAGAAAACATGATGGAAAGCTGCATAGATGAAGTAATAGACAATCTTTTGACATTAAGTGATGAGTATAAAATAATACTTCGTCCCCATCCGCAGTATCTGCGTCATAATATGTCCGAAGTGTCAAGGCTTCGAGATAAATATGCTTCGTATGCTTCGCGATTTGTTGTGGAGGACGATTTTTCGTCGTCTAAGAGTGTTTACTCAGCAGATTTGATGATAACGGACTGGTCAAGCATTGCATACGAGTATTGCTTTACAACCTGTAAGCCCGTATTGTTTGTGCATACGCCCATGAAGATAATGAATCCCGAATATAAACGCATAAATATGGTGAGCTTTGCAGAGCGTCTAAGAAATTTGGTCGGATGCGATGTTGAATTGAATGAGCTTGAAAAGATGCCGCATGAAGCAAAGAGGCTTATCGAAAACAGTGATGAATACCGCGAAAAGATAGATAAGATAAGACGTGAGGAAAGATATAACTTCGGCTGCGCCGCAAAAGTGGGAGCAAAGGATATACTCGAACGTCTTGAAATGAAGAAAAAATGATAGTACGCTGTGAAGAAACAAATAAAAGCGAGCTTTTAAAGTATATAGGCGATGATTGTTATAAATGCATCTACCTGTATATGAATCTAAAAAAATACGGCTGTGAAAGCAAAAATATCGAAGTATATGCTTCATATGATGACAACGGCGAAATGACCGGTGTGTTTTTAAAATACTTTGATTGCCTGCATATTTTCAGCAAAAATGAAGATGTTAAAGCAGATGATATCAACATGCTGATGTTTAATTTTAAACCGAGAGTTTCTTTTATGTCTGACAAAACGCAGGCTAAGCTTTGCGGTGATGTTGCCGCAAAATACGAAGTGTTTAAAGATACTTTGTTTGAAGCAGTGCCGTTTGAATATAAAGAAAATGATTCTTTAGAACTTATCGAAGCTTCGATCAACGATGTTGATGAAATAGTGGACTTTCTTATGAGCGACGCTTTTTATGCGTCAATATATGAACGGGAATCATTGAAAAAACAACTTCAAGAGCGTATGAATGACGGTTATTCACGCAGCTTTGTTTCAAGGAAAGATTCAAAAACAGTATTCCATATGGCAACAACGGCAGAGCTTGACGAATTTGTTATAGGCGGACTCGGATTGCTTGATGTGTCACAAAGAGGAAAAGGCTTGGGCAAGATAATGTTCGGTAAGTTTTATAACAAAATGTTGAG
>JAZNWT010000157.1:0-22134 GCA_045593465.1 Clostridia bacterium | reverse complement strand
CAGTTTTCAAGGTGCTTTGTTGCCGCTCTTCACTGCTGTTCCGTGCGACAGCTTTGATATAATACCAAACTCCTTCCCCTTTGTCAACACTTTTTCTCAAACTTTTTTTATCTTTTTTTTGAGGTTTGAAAAATTGTATTTTGTGTCGAATAATGCCCACAATATGTAGTATTTTTCATTGTTTATCACTCATAAAGCAATGCCGTAAGTTTTGCATCCGCATCACTCATAAGTGCATCCAAAAGAACCTTAACTTCATTTTCCTTTTCTGCATTTGCACCGATATAAACCTTGAGCTTGGGTTCTGTCCCCGACGGTCTTATTGCGATCCATGCACCGCCGTCGAGCAAATAACGCAGAACATTCGACTTGGGCAGATTTATTTCGCACTCGCCCTTATCACTCTTGCATATTGAACTTTCAAAGTCCTCGGTTCTTACAACTTTGACCGAGGCAAACTCCTTGGGCGGATTTTCCCTGAGCAGAACCATTGCATTGCCTATACGCTCTATGCCCTCTTTGCCTTCCAAGGTATACGATTTTACCGACTCATCATAATAGCCGTAGGTTTCATACATTTCCACGAGCACATCATAAAGAGTCTTGCCCTGTTCCTTATAATATACGCATGCTTCGGCAAGCAGCATTGCCGCACATATTCCGTCTTTATCCCTTGAATATGTTCCTGCCAAGAAGCCGTAGCTTTCTTCAAAGCCGAACACAAATTCTCTTTCCTTTGTTTCCTTGCAAAGTGCGATCTGCTCCGAGATATAGCGGAAGCCCGTAAGCACGTCCCTCATCTCAACACCGAAATACTCGCATATTTTATCCGCCATGCGTGTGCTTACAAGGGATTTTACAACGAGTGCATTATTTGCAAGCGTGCCGCTCTCCTTTTTTGATGACAATATATAATGTATGAGAAGACTGCCGATTTTGTTTCCCGTAAGCACCATGAACGTGCCGTCTTTTTTACGGACTGCCGCACCGAGTCTGTCTGCATCGGGATCGGTTGCCAAAATAGCGTCCGCACCCACTTTGTCCGCAAGCTCAAAAGCAAGCGTAAACGCATTGGGATCTTCGGGATTGGGTGCTTTGACCGTGGGGAAATCGCCGTTGGGCAATGCCTGCTGTTCAACAACGCTTACGTTATTTATTCCCACACGCTTGAGTATTGACTGCACGGGAACATAGCCTGTTCCGTGAAGCGGAGTATATACTATACGAAGTTCGCTTCCCTTTTCTTTTATAAGCTCGGGATGCAAAAGAAGTGTCTGTGTTGCATTGAAATATGCCTCGTCGATTTCTTCGCCTATCATAACGAGGAGACCTTTTTCCAAAGCTTCCTGCTCATTCATTGTTTCAACGCCGAAATAATCGACCTCTTTGATATATGAAAGAATCTCATCAGCCTGAACAGGACCTGCCTGTCCGCCATGCTCCCAATAAACCTTATAGCCGTTATACTGCGGAGGATTATGGCTTGCAGTTATAACAACACCTGCGATGCAGTTTAGGTGCAATATAGTGAACGAAAGCTGGGGTACGGAATGAAGCGTGCTGTAAAGGTATGTTTTAATTCCGTAGTTTGCAAGCACGAGTGCTGTTTCTTTTGCAAATTCGTCGGACTTGTTTCTTGAATCGTAAGCTATTGCAACGCCCCTCTCCTTTGCACCCTCGCAGGTGAGAAGATATTTTGCAAAGCCTGCCGTTGCACGCCTTACGACATACTTATTCATGCGGTTTGTTCCTGCACCTATTATGCCACGCAAGCCTGCCGTGCCGAATTCAAGCTCTTTATAAAATCTTTCTTCGATTTCCTTTTCGTTTCCCTTGATCGATTCAAGCTCGTTTAAAAGCTCACTCTCAAGCCCTTCATAACCAAGCCACGCTTTATACTCGTTCATATACATATTATTTAGCCTCCTTCGATGCTGTTATTTCCTCTTGTCCGTCATTTATCAGGAAACAATCCTGCAAACAACTGTACGCATTTGTTTTTGAAACTATTATGTGATCATCAAGCTTTACATCTATTAAAGCAAGTGCACTGATTATTTCTTTTGTTACGTCAATATCCTGCTTTGACGGTGTAAGGTCACCCGACGGATGATTATGTGCAAGTATTGCACTGTGAGCACCGTGCCTTATGGCATATTCCACTATAAGACGCGGATATATTGCAGACTGTGTTACCGTGCCCGAACTTATTTTGTCGGCATGCACTATTTCACGTGCTTTATTCAGCGATAAAAGATACACCGCTTCATATCTTTTATCTTCAAACAGAGTCATTACAAACCTCATGGCTTCCGCAGAATTTTTTATCTTTACCTTTTCTGCTTCCCGACGTGCCATTCGCCTGTCCGTATCACCGATAAGCTTTAAAAGCACTGCGGCACTTGTTCCTATTCCCTTTACTTTTGTAAGATCTTCCACCGGAGCTTCAAATACCGCACGCAATGAACCGTAGCATTGAAGCAATTTGTGTGCTATGGGATTTGTGTCTATCCTCGGCAGTGCATATGTTAAAATCAGCTCCAGCACCTGATGGTCATGAAGTCCGTCAATGCCGTTTTCTATATATGTTTGTCTAAGACGTTCTCTGTGCCCCTCGTGCATGCAGTTTTTCCTCTCATTATACACATATACATTTATACATTATTATAACATTTATACATTATTATAATTAGAAAACACCGTTATGTACAGTTTTTGTTTTATCTAAATTTTATATTCTCCGATTTTCGGCACACGCACAAAAATATCGAGGCTGAATGTTTCACCTTTTTTCGGCTTGCTGTATATGACCTTTGACACAAAGCATTTGATGAAATCGTTTTTTTGCTTTGGCTGCTTGAGCGTATCATAGTATGCAGAAAAGCCTGTCGGCATTTCGCAAACATCAGCTTTTTGCACACAGTTTTTTCCGTTCATTCTCAAAACGGCTTCCTCCCTGCCCTTTTCAAGTGCCGCAATTTTCGTATCAAGAGCCTTTCTTCTTTTTAGATATTCTTCATCGGAATATATCCGCCTTTCCGTAAGCTCAAAAATCCGTTCAAGGACTGTTTCGCATTTTTTAATTTCCTGCTCGATAGAAAAAACAAGCTCGGCATCCATGTGTGCAGAATTCAGCATATTCGCATATGTTTTTTGAAGTATAAGGTCTTTGTAAAACCGTCCAAGCTCACGAATAAGCACATTTTCAACACTTTCAAAGTATGAGCTTACGTTTTTACACCCGTAATATGTGCATAAAAGTGATGCTGTGCCTCGGCTTTTATTTTGTCTTCTTATAAGATGCCTTTTACAGTCGGAACAAACCATTACTCCTGCAAGCGGATTGGAAAGTATTTTTCCTTGCTTTAACGGAACTTTATATTCCGTATTTCTTTGTTTCGCAGCACTGTTAAAAAGTTCCTCACTTATAAGCGGCTCATGAAGCCCCTGTACGTTTTTTTGAAGCTGTGGTGTTCTTATTCTGCTCTTTTTTCGCCCGCAAGCTGAACTTTTTGTTGTCTGCTTATAATAATCAACCCTTATACGCCCTGTATATACGGGGTTTTTAAGTATATCACGTATTGTGGACGGCGACCATTTTCCGCCGCTTCGTGTGGGTATACAAAATTCATTAAGCCGCTTTGCTATTGCATAACAGCCCAGCTTTCTTCGTCCCTCTCCGTCATCGATTCCGTTTGTATACCACTCGAAAATATTTTTAAGTATTCCGCACTCTGCTTCGTGTGCTTTAAGTGTACAGCCGTCCTTGGTTCTTATTTTCTCGTATCCGTACGGAGCACGACTGCCTATGAATTTACCTTCAAAAGCCGCCGCCTTTTTTCCTGCCGATAAGCGACGATTTATTGTTTTATATTCTCGCCGTGACATAAAAAGCGAAAACTCGAAATATTCCTCATCGGTTTCGTTTTGGGGATCATACGTTTTAAGCGGAGTTATTATAAGCGTGCCGCTTTCCTTAAATGCCTGTGCGACTATACCCTGGTCAATGCTGTTACCACGGCATAACCTTTCTATCTCCATTACAAGCACGCCCGTCCATTTTTCATTTTCAACGTCCATGAGCAGCTTCTGCATTTGAGGCCTGAGTGCTATACTCTCCCCCGAAACTATTTCGGTATATATTTCTCCGATTTCAAAAGCCCTTTTACGTGCAAGCTTTAAAAGTATATTTTTGTGCCTTGAAAGCGTTTCGCCCTCACCACGGCTTTCCGCCTCCATGTCGGCACGGCTTTTACGAAGATAAATCGCATACATTGCTTTTTTGCCCGTTCTTTTCAACATTATTTTCCGCATTTACCGCAGCCGCCGTATATATTTCTGCCGCCTGTTTTAAAAGAATTGCTTTTTCTTCATCGGACACGATAAAATCATCATGCCATGCTATGTGCATGCCGTTTTCGGTTGTATATTCTTCAAGTATTGCCAAGGGTACCACCTCACAAGGAGTATATGCAAGAATTATCTCGACATATGCAACCGCACATATTATAATGAAATGATGGAAAACGAAGCAAAAAACACTATGATATCGGAAGTATTGGGTGCTTTCTCACAAACAGCAGCGAAAAAGCCCCGTCTTTTAAGTCCCTTGGTATTGGCATATGTGGGTGACACGGTATACGATTTGTTTGTAAGAACTTACCTTGTAAACAATTCCGATGCTTCCGTGCACAATCTTCATGTTAAAGCCGCAAAAAAGGTTTGTGCCAAAGCCCAGTCGGCGGCTTTCAGACGTATAGAGGATATGCTGACCGAGGACGAGCTTACCATATATAAACGCGGCAGAAATTCGCATTTGGGCAGCGTTCCGAAAAATGCATCCGTTACGGATTATCGCACGGCAACAGGGCTTGAGGCTCTGATCGGTTTTTTATACCTTAACGGAGATGACGCACGTCTTGAAGAAATTATGGACGTACTCTTAAAGGAGGAAGTATGACTAAGGTTTCATTGAATGTCAAGTTATTATCCCACACATTAAGCCCCGAGCTCACAATTGCTTTGGGCGGCAAGCTCTGCTACAGCAAGAGCGAGATCGACACTTTAAGGGAGGACACAAAGGGGAGCGAAGAAAAGTTTGTTCAAAAGCTTATGTCTTTCGGTCATCTTTCGCCTTTGGAGCACGCTTCATTTACGTTCGGCGTTCAGGGAGTTTCCCGTGCTTTGCTTGCACAGATAACAAGGCACAGAATAGCAAGCTTTTCGGTGCAGTCACAGCGTTATGTTGCCACCGAGGACTTAACTTACATCGTACCGCCTTCCATAATTGAAAAAGGCGAAGAAGCTGTTAAGGAATTTGAAGAGCAGATGCTTACGCTTCAGGGCTTTTATTCCAAGTGGCTCGACAGCGGCATTCCTGCGGAGGATGCACGCTTTGTACTTCCCAATGCGGCAGAAACACGCATGATATTCACGATGAACGTCCGTGAGCTTCTTCACTTCTTCGAACTGCGTTCATGCATGAGGGCACAGTGGGAAATAAGGCGGCTTGCATGGTGTATGATGGCAATGGTACGCCGTGAAGCTCCGTCGATATTTGAAGGCAGAGGAGCATCATGCGTATCAAGCTCCTGCAAAGAGGGCAAAATGTCTTGCGGCAAGGCAAAAGAAGTTAAAGAATTGGATTTAAAACTGTCGGAGCTTGTAAAATGCGGTGCGACAGACGAAGAAATAATCAACTGGGTGAATGAGAACATCAGATAGGAGTTACCGTGGCATATTACAATAAAAACAACGGCAGTTTCGAACAGCGTCAGAATACAAACCGAAGCGGCAGAAATCAAAAAAGCGAACGCTCTTTTTCAAGTGAAAGAAGCGGTAAATATTCATCAGGCAATCGATATAAAAAAGACAGCAAATACGAAAAAGCAGATAAATATGACAAAAGCGGTTACGACAATCAGTCAAGCCGTGACGGCGGCTCATATTATGACCGCAATGACCGCAGAAAAAACAGCAATTACCGTTCAAACATAAAGGAAGAAACAGCTTCTCAAGCAATTGAAAAGGCTGAAGAAAGAAATGAGGACGAGCTTCCCAACATCCTCATGGGCAGAAATCCCGTAAAGGAAGCAATAAAGAACGGCAGAAGCATAGACCGTATATTGGTATTAAAGCAGACCGACGGTTCTCTCCGCGAAATAATAAGTCTTGCAAGAGATGCAAATATTCTCGTACAGGAAACTGACAGAGCAAAGCTTGACGAGCTGTGCATGCCATTCGGCTACGGCGAAAGAACGGGCAACCATCAGGGCATAGTAGCATATGTACCGGGTGCGGAATATGTTGAGCTTTCGGATATACTCGAGGAAGCGAAAGCAAAGAACGAATCTCCGTTTATAATACTTCTCGATTCAATAGAGGATCCGCATAATTTAGGTTCTATCATAAGAAGTGCAGAGTGTGCAGGTGCACACGGTGTTGTAATAACAAAAAGAAGAAGTGCTTCCCTTACGGCGGCGGCGTGCAAGGCATCGGCAGGTGCGGTTGAATATGTAAAGGTTGCAAGAGTTTCAAACCTTGCGGGAGCTATTGACAGACTCAAGGATGAGGGCTTATGGATAGCAGGTGCCGATATGTCGGGGCAGAAAATGCACGAAGCAAATATGTCGGGTGCATTGGGGCTTGTAATCGGAAGCGAAGGCAAGGGAATAAGCCGTCTTATAAAAGAAAAGTGCGACTTTTTGGTATCGGTACCCATGAGGGGCAGGCTTGATTCACTCAATGCGGCAGTTGCGGCGGCAATACTGATGTTTGAAAAGCAAAGACAAAGCAAGTAAGTAAATCAGTAATTCAGTAAATAAGTAAATTAAGTAAGTGAGCAAATCAGCAAACAACCGTAAACCCGATTATTAAGAAAAGGCGGAACGGATAATGAATTACACTGAACTGTCAGACGAAGCAATCGTAAAATTAGCAAGAAGCGGCGACAGAATCGCAGACGAGATTTTGTATGACCGTTATAAAAATGTAGTCAGAATGAAAGCACACCCCTATTTTCTTGTGGGTGCGGACAGAGAGGACCTTGTTCAGGAAGGCATGATAGGCTTTTTTAAAGCCAGCAGGGATTACGAAGACAGCCACGGAGCATCGTTCCGTTCGTTTGCCGAGCTTTGCATAACAAGGCAGATAATCACGGCAATAAAAACTGCCACACGCAAGAAGCATATGCCGCTCAACACATATGTTTCAATCTATAAAAAAGTAAACGAAGAAGAAGGTGAGCGTTCCCTGCTTGATACGGCGTCACAGCTTCAGGTAGACAGCCCCGAAGATTCTTTCATAGTAAAAGAATCCATGAATACACTTCTTGAAAAGCTTAACGACGTACTTTCACCGCTCGAAAAAGATACACTTACTCTTTTTTTGGAGGGCAACTCATACATTGAGATTGCCGAAAAGCTCGGTCGAAGCACAAAAACGGTTGATAACTCGCTTCAGCGTATAAAAAAGAAAGTAGAAAAACTGCTTTAAATAACAGAAAAAGCAGCATGAAGCCTTGACAATTTTAAAATACGTTAATATAATCGCTGTGTATACATGCTTTTCGTATAAAACAAAAGGAGATATCAATTTATGAAAAGAATAATATCATTGCTCGCAGCACTTATAATGGTGTTCGGTTTGACTGCAAACATTGCATTTGCAAGCCCCAGAAGTGATGTTCTCGATGCATTGAGCGAAACAGTCATCGGCAAGCATGAAGCTCAGATGCAACAAATTCGCAATATTCTCGGTCAGGTACAAATTAATGACGACCAGGCAAAGCAGATAATCGCTTACATCAATGAAGGTGCATCTATTGTAACGGAAGATAAGGGCAGCTCCATCCACGATTACTCCGACGCTGAGCAGGAGCTCGCAAGAGACCTCTTTGACAAGGCATGCAAAGTTCTTGATCTCACATATGAAAGTGCTCCCAAGAAGAATGCTGTTCATGAAGGTGACGTAACCTTCAATATTTACGACGCATCGGGCAAGCTTCTCGGCATACTCGACGGTGATACCAAAACAGATGCTGTAAGCACAAACGCTTCCGTTTACTACATAAGCGGTGCAGTAGTTTTGGTTATGGCTGCAGCAGCAGTTTTGGTTGTCAGAAAAAGACAGGCCAACTGATTATATTTGAAAGAATGAAACGGTTGAACGGTTTTCCCAAAGTAATCGTCAGGGGTGTGTTTTTAACGCTACCCCTGTTTTTTTTCGTAGCAGCTATCATACTTTTAAGCATAGGCACTATGAAAACAATATTTGCCGAAACGCAGTTTATTCGGCTTTTTTCCGATTTGTCAAGGTCTGAATATTCTTCGGAGCTTGATAAGGAAAATATCATAATCGTATCGGAAGAAATAGAAGAAACCGTTGAAAAAGTTGAAATACCCGTAATAAGCTACTCACAACAGTTCGCAACATTAAATGTTGACGGTTGGGAAATACGCGATATTCCGGTAAGGCTCGGTGCCGATCAGGACACGCTTTTAAAATCGGCAGGAATGTCGTTGACTTCATTCTTCTGCGGCGAAGGCGGCAGAACCGTTATTTCCGCTCATGTTACAAAGCAATTCAGAGAGCTTGAAGATACAGAAATAGGCAGTATTGTTACTATAGATACAATATACGGAAAATACACCTACCGAGTTTCCCGTGTTGAAGTATTCAATCTTGGAGAAACCGAATTGATAGACACAAACAGCACTGCGAATGAGCTTGTAATGTATACGTGTTATCCGCGTGATAACGGCGGCAGAAGCAGATCGCAGCTTTGTGCTCTAATATGCACACCTATTTCAGGCAAGGAGGCGATTTACAGTGGAGCTTATTGATAAAACAAGCAAAAGCAACGCCTTTATAACCGTTTTTCTTTCAATATGCCTTTTCTTATCTACAATTGCCACTTTATTGAGCTGTTGTTTTAACGCATATCTTATAGATGAGCAATATTACAGGGATTCCATAATTACGCCTGAGTACGTAGCCAAAATACACGAAATGGCAGAAATAAACCTCGATTATATTTATCTTATATACGAGCTTGACGAAGATATATTCGATAATGTTTTTACGGATGAAGAGTTGTACGACTATTCACAATGGTACTGTGATTTCTTCTTTGAAAAAATATATAATCCTGAAATTGAAATGGGGCGTACCGAATATCCGCCCGAAAACTTTGCACCGCATATTCGGGCATATTACGACGAAAAAGGCCTTGAATATACCGACGATGCCGTAAATTCACTTGCAAAAGACTGTGCAAGAGCAGTACGCCAAGCAATAAATGCATTGAGGCAAAAGTCCGTGCTTGAGCCTATGACTGCGTTGTTCACATCAAAGCTTTCTCTTGTTTTTGCATCACCCACCGTTATGTATATGCTTTTTGCAATCGATGCACTTCTTGTTGTACTGTGTTTCATCACCGGATATAAGCCGCTTCGCTCAAAATTCTATTTTTCATCATGCGGTATATTCTGCGGCACGATGCTGTTGTTTATCCCCACTGCGATACTCCGATTTTTTGATCTGCCATCGAAGCTGGCACTCGCCGAAAGCTCATTTAAAGCTTTCTTTGAAGGTCTTTTGTATACAATAACAAACGCACTTTACTCCGTTTTGTCGGTAGCCGCAATAATTGCCGCGGTTATAATGCTTGCCGCGGTTATTGCATCAAGCACACTCGCACTGAAAAAGCCGAAAGGTGAAAAAAACGCTGAGTAAAATCCCGCTCAATAAATTTTCATACAAATAAAATGAAAATAAATGTGAAAAACGGATAAAACGCTTTATTTTTTTTAAAACATCCGCTATAATATTTGTATTATTGTGGCTCATACTGACTCCATTGCCGTTTTCGGCTTGGTATGGGTACACTAAAAAGAAGGAGGAATTACCGCAGGGCTTGCGGTGCGGCAGTGTGGAGACCTGTCGTAATGCATTTGTGATTTTGCTTCACACTTGCGAGGCGGTATATGCAGAGGCATTACCTGCTAAGGCTCAGAAAGAATGTCAACAGTATCATTAAAAGATGTCATGAAGGTTTATGACAAAAAGGTCGTAGCGGTTCAGAAGTTCAACCTCGAAATTGCTGACAAGGAATTTATCGTTCTCGTCGGTCCGTCCGGCTGCGGTAAGTCCACAACATTGCGTATGGTCGCAGGTCTTGAAGACATTTCGTCCGGTGAAGTCTACATTGGTGACACGCTCGTAAACAAAGTAGCTCCCAAAGACAGAGACGTTGCAATGGTATTCCAGAACTACGCTCTTTATCCCCACATGACAGTTTATGAAAACATGGCTTTCGCACTCAGATTGCGTAAGGTCAACAAGATGGAAATCGACGAGAAGGTTCGTGCAACAGCAGAGCTTCTCGGCATCACAGATCTTCTTGACAGACGTCCCAAGGCACTTTCCGGCGGTCAGCGTCAGCGTGTTGCTATCGGTCGTGCTATCGTCAGAGAGCCCCAGGTATTCCTTATGGACGAACCTCTCTCCAACTTGGACGCAAAGCTCCGTAACCAGATGCGTGCTGAAATCATCAAGCTCCGTCAGCGTGTTAACACAACATTTATCTATGTTACACATGACCAGACAGAAGCTATGACTCTCGGTGACCGTATCGTTATCATGAAGGCAGGTTTCGTAATGCAGATAGGTACTCCCCATGAAGTATTCAACCAGCCCGCAAACCTCTTTGTAGCAGGATTTATCGGCTCCCCGATGATGAACTTCCTCGATGCAGAGCTTGCAAACAACAACGGCAAGTACACCGTTTCCTATGACGGCGTAGAATTTGAAGTAGCTCCCCATATGCAGGAGATCCTCAAAAAGAGCAAGACAGAATCCCAGCAGATAGTTTTGGGCATACGTCCCGAGCATATCAGCATTGCAGAACCCAACAGCCCCAACACAATAAATGCAGTTGTTGACGTTTGCGAAATGATGGGCAGTGAGTACTACCTCCACATCAGCCTCAACGGCAAGGATTACATCATCCGCGTTCAGGTTGTTGATCTTCCCGAAAGATATAAGGCAGGCTTCAAGATGGGCGAAAAGATCAACTTCACATTCAAGCCCGAGCTCATGCATATGTTCAATCCCGAAACAGAAGTTAACCTGGTATACCCCGGTGTATCCAGTGCAGGTCTTAAGAACCAGTAATTTTAACTCAGCTTCAAACGCCTCGCATAATGCGGGGCGTTTTGCTTATTAAAAATTTGTTTCTTTTTGTCTTAAAAGATTTTATGTGTGTAATTATTGTGATACAATGTAGTATGAGTATTTGTATAATGCAATATTTTATAGGTAGGTGACAAACATTGCCCAAATTTTCGTTCCGCGGCGGAGTACATCCCATGCACTCATCGGGCGAGGGAAAAAAACAGACACGCAATGTTCCGATAAGACCTTTTGTATCGGATTCGGTTGCTATTCCCATGTCCATGCACATAGGTGCACCGAGTACGCCCTGTGTAAGCAAGGGTGACAAAGTAAAACGCGGTCAAGTTATAGGTGAACCCGTAGGTGCTTTAGGTCTGCCCATTCATGCGAGCATTTCAGGTGAGGTCGTAAGCGTTGAAGAACGCTTGCTTTTTGGCGAAAATCCCGTTATGACCGTTACCATCAGCAACGATTTTTCAGACGAGTGGGTTGACGGCATAAAAGGTCTCGGAAACGTCGAAACGATAGACCCTTCGCTTGTAGTGCCTGCAATAAAAAATGCAGGTATATGCGGTATGGGCGGTGCAACATTCCCCACCCATGTTAAGCTTACTGTTCCCGAAGGCAAATACTGCGACACAATAATAATTAACGGTGCGGAATGTGAAACATACCTCACCTCCGATTACCGTCTTATGCTTGAAAAGCCCAGGCGTGTAATAGACGGCTTGCGTGCGGTTATGCGTGCCCTCAATGTAAAACGAGGAATAATTGCAATTGAAGACAATAAGATGGAAGCGGTTGCGGCAATTCGCGAAGCGGCTCGCGGCCGTGACGGTGTTGAAGTTGCAGTGCTTAAAACCAAGTACCCCCAAGGCGGCGAAAAGCAGCTTATAAAAGCACTTACCGGCAGAGAAGTGCCCAGCGGCAAATTACCGCTCGATGTTCATGCAATAGTTATCAACGTTGCTACTACGGCGGCTATTGCAGATGCAATTATTGACGGTTTACCGCTTACAGAACGTATAACCACCGTTACAGGCTGTGTAAATAAGCCCTCAAATCTGCTCGTTCGTATCGGCACAATGTTTGAAGACATAATCAGTGCATGCGACGGTTACAGCGAAGACCCCGGCAAAATAATCGCCGGCGGCGGCATGACGGGCCCCGGTTCATATGATGATACCATGCCTGTTACAAAGGGCGGCGGCGGTATTGTCGTGCTTGGCATGAAGGATGCAAAAATAGCACCCGAATCACCCTGTATCCGCTGTGCAAGATGCGTTGAAGTTTGCCCCATGGGCTTGGACCCCTTTAAAATTAAGAACTTCTGTGCAAAGGGAGATATTCAGGGAGCAAAAGACCATTATGTAATGGATTGCATAATGTGCGGAAGCTGTTCTTATATCTGTCCTGCAAGGCGTCAGCTCACGGCGGCGTTTAAAGAAGTAAAAACCGCAATAATGCAGGAAGCAAGGAGGCAAAAACAATGAAACTCTTTATTTCCACACCACCGCATATACGCACAAACAACGATACAAGGCGTATAATGCTCGATGTAATAATAGCTCTGCTTCCCACAACATTGGCAGGTATATATTTCTTCGGTTACAGAGCGGCAATAGTGCTTGCGGCATCCATGATAACATCCCTTCTTGCGGAGTTCGTATGGCAGAAGCTCACCAAACAGCCCGTCAGAATCGGTGATTTTTCGGCACTGGTCACAGGTCTTATATTGGGCTTGAATCTTCCGCCCACAGCACCGTGGTGGCTTGCGGTTACAGGCAGTGTTGTTGCAATAATTTTAGTAAAACAGCTCTTTGGCGGCATAGGTCATAACTTTATGAACCCTGCCATGGCTGCACGCGGCGTACTTATTGTAAGCTGGCCCGCACTTATGACTGCATATACGCTTCCTTCGGTATTCCCCGGAGTTGATGCTGTTACTTCCGCAACAATACTTGGCGATGCTTCATTAGCTTCAAGCTATACATACATGGATATGTTCCTGGGCAATATCCCGGGCACAATAGGCGAAGTCAGCAAAGCGGCGATTCTTTTGGGGTTCTTATATATGCTCGTACGAGGCGTAATATCATGGCGTATACCCGTTGTATTCATGGGTGTATTTGCACTTCTTTCATTCGCTTTCGGCAAGGATCCCCTTTCCGCTTGTCTAACAGGCGGCGTACTTTTCGGTGCGGTATTTATGGCAACCGATTATACAAC
Source organism: Clostridia bacterium (assembly GCA_045593465.1). Classification (GTDB taxonomy): domain Bacteria; phylum Bacillota; class Clostridia; order Christensenellales; family CAG-138; genus RGIG3096. The sequence continues at coordinate 8,730 of JAZNWT010000157.1, read as the reverse complement.
CTGCCCCATGACAAGGCTCGGTCAGTTCATATATGCCGCAGGCTGCGGTCTTATGGTCGCACTTATAAGAAGATTCGGTTCATACCCCGAGGGTGTAACATTTGCAATACTTCTTATGAACATAATTACTCCCTTGCTTGATAAATATATCAAGCCCAGAATTTACGGCACAAAGAAAGGGGCGATAAAGAATGCTTGATAAGAAATCGGCAAAAGGTGTATTCATAAACGGAATACTTAACGAAAACCCGACATTCAGGCTTGTACTCGGCACCTGTCCGACATTGGCTGTAACAACAAGTGCCATAAACGGTATAGGCATGGGTGTGGCGGCAACATTTGTTCTTGTAGGCTCAAACGTGGTTATATCGCTGCTTCGCAATTTCATACCCGAAAAAGTGAGAATACCTGCTTTTATAGTCATTATCTGTGCATTCGTAACAATGGTACAGCTTTTGATGCAAGCGTTTTTACCCTCACTTTACGAATCATTGGGAATGTTCATTCCCCTCATAGTTGTTAACTGCATAATTTTAGCACGTGCAGAAGCTTTCGCAAGCAAGAACACGGTATTTTTATCGGCAGTAGACGGTGTTGGCATGGGCTTGGGCTTCACGCTTGCAATAACAATAATGGGCTGTATCCGTGAGCTTTTCGGAAGCGGCACAATATTCGGAATAACTGTTTTGGGAAGCGGTTATGACCCGATGCTTATTATGATACTTGCACCCGGCGGATTCATAGTATTCGGCTTGATGCTTGGCATAGTAAACGCCATAACAAACAGAAGCAAAGAGAAAAAGCTTGAAGAGGAGGAAGCAGCATGATAGTTGGCTTTAATGGAGATGTGCTCCTTTTCATGGTAACTTGCATATTTACCAATAACTTTATCTTCTCAAGATTCTTGGGCTGCTGTCCGTTTTTGGGTGTTTCAAACAAGGTTGAAACATCACTCGGCATGGGAATGGCTGTTACATTCGTAATGGGTGTTGCATCACTCTTTACATGGTTTGTTTATAACTGCATACTCGTACCATTAAAAATAGAGTATATGAACACAATAAGCTTCATTCTCATAATAGCAAGCCTTGTTCAGTTTGTTGAAATGTTCATTAAAAAGTCGAGTCCGTCACTTTATAAGTCACTCGGCATATACCTCCCCCTCATCACCACCAACTGTGCTGTTTTGGGCGTAACCATACTGAACATGAACAACAATTACAGTCTTTTACAGTCGGTACTTAACGGTGTGTTCGGTGCATTGGGCTTCATGCTTGCAATAGTTTTAATGGCAGGTGTTCGTGAAAGACTTGAAACTTCAAACATTCCCAAATGCATGAAAGGATTCCCGATATCGCTCGTAACTGCAGGACTCATGTCCGTTGCGTTCATGGGCTTTGCGGGATTTGGTGCTTAAATTATGGAGATAGTAATCTATGCATTATTAACGCTCGGCATTCTCGGTGCGATTTTCGGAATAGTACTCACAATAGCCGACAAAAAGTTTGCAGTTGAGATAGATCCCCGTGTTGCCCAAATAAAAGAAGTTTTGGGCGGTGCAAACTGCGGTGCCTGTGGTTTTGCAGGCTGTGACGCTTTTGCGGAAGCGGTTGTATCCGGCGAAGCAAAGCCCAATGGCTGCCCTGCCGCCAACGCAGAAATAATCGGTAAGATAATGGGCGTAGATGTTGAGCAGGGCGAAAAGATGGTTGCAAGAGTACTCTGCCAAGGCGTTGAAGGAATTGCAAAGGAACGCTTCGAATATGACGGTTATGCAAGCTGTAAGGTTGCCGCATCGTTCAGCGGCGGCCCCAAGCTCTGCCGTTTTGCCTGCATAGGCTTGGGTGACTGCACAAAGGTCTGCGGCTTTGATGCCATCTCCGTAAAAAACGGTGTGGCTTCAATAAACGAAAAAAAGTGCGTGGGCTGCGGAAATTGTATTGAAGAATGTCCGAGAAGTGCAATAAAGCTTGAGCCTGCAGATACAAGAGTTTTGGTATTCTGCCGAAACAGCGACACGGGCAGAGTAGCACGTACTCAATGTATGAAAGCATGCATTGGCTGCCAAAGATGCGTAAAGGAATGTAAGTACGGAGCCATATCGGTAGTAAACGGTTATGCCCGTATAGACACGGAAAAATGTACGCGTTGCGGCGATTGTGCAAAGGTTTGTCCCTGCGGTTGTATAGTTGATATAACTATATAAAAAAATCGTTGACAAACGAACATTCACTGTTGTATAATACATCTTGCAGTTGCGAGATAGCGGCTGTAAGATGTGAATGGGAGCATAGCTCAGCTGGGAGAGCATCTGCCTTACAAGCAGAGGGTCACAGGTTCGAGCCCTGTTGTTCCCACCATCTATTTTAGGGCGAGGTTAACAAACCTCGCCAAAGTGGCCCGGTAGTTCAGTTGGTTAGAATGCCAGCCTGTCACGCTGGAGGTCAGGGGTTCGAGCCCCCTTCGGGTCGCCAAATTTGCCTCGGTAGCTCAGTTGGTAGAGCAAGGGACTGAAAATCCCTGTGTCGGTGGTTCAAGTCCACTCTGAGGCACCATATTGCGGGAGTAGCTCATTTGGTTGAGCGCCGCCTTGCCAAGGCGGAGGTGGCGGGTTCGAGCCCCGTCTCCCGCTCCAAAGAATGTTCAAAAAGCATTTCTTTTTTTATAATAAGACGAATATAATACACTGTGGCACCATGGCCAAGCGGTAAGGCAGAGGTCTGCAAAACCTTTATCCCCGGTTCGATTCCGGGTGGTGCCTCCATGAAAAACGACAAGTTTCGACAGGAACTTGTCGTTTTTCAACTAAGTTTGCCCTTGCGGGCAAGTGAAGTTGCCTCCGGCAGTGAAGTTACTGCGTAGTGAAGTTTGCTTCGCAAGTGGTTTTGGGCAAACTTAACTTCACTTTGCGGTTTACTGCAAAACTTCACTATGGTGCAAGCCATAACTTCACATCAGCGATAGCTGATACTTCACAAAACTAAAGGCGTTCTAACGGTTTGTATTTTCGTGGTGTAAGCGATACATCATTAAATATGGTGTATCTTCACAGCGTTAACCCCAAAAAGCTGATGATGATTAAGCTGATTTTTGTTTTATACTTATCCCCCACCCCTTTTGATTACTTTTACAAAAAAAACGGAGTTCATTTATATGTGAAACTCCGAAAAAGATTATAATTTTTAATCGCTGCTTTTTTTCTGACTTGTGTTTAGCTTAAAGCGTTCATCTCTACGCAATGCCTCTTTTGAAGCTTTAAGTATGTCTACTAAAATTCGTATATCGTAAGGCGAACAATCGGAAAGCAACTCTTGTACTTCTTTGTTAAACACATGGTTTGAATGTATTACGCTGTCACAAAGCAACTGATCAACCGAAACAGAAAGTGCATTTGCAATGTTTACAATCGATGGTAAGCTCATTTTTGCATTGCCGTTTTCTATATTGCTGATATGAACAACGGATAAACCTGTTTTATCGGCTATTGCCTCTTGTGTGAATCTTGCTCTTATTCTTGCTATTTTGATACGCATACCGATTGCATCATAATCAATAACCATATTCTGACCTCATTTTTAGCAGATTGTGATTATTATTGTAATTTTCTCATCATTTTATTATAATATTGTGTCAGCATAAAATAACTTTGTTTAAGCAATTTATTAAATTATTGCAAGTTTAAATTGTTATTCATTATTAAAACAAGGTGGTAATACTTTGCAACAGAAAAGAGTTTTAACAGTTTGCTCTTTTACGGGGCACCGACCGTCACACTTCACATTCAAGTATAATGAAATACACCCTGCTTGTTTTAGGTTGAAGCACATTATAAAAAAGCAAATAGAACTCCTTTATAAACACGGGGTTAAAAAATTCTGTACGGGTTGTGCTCTTGGTGTAGATATGTGGGCAGGTGAAGCAGTACTATCACTAAAAAAGCAATATGCCGATATGGAATTGTATTGTATAGTGCCATTTAAAGGGCAGGAATCGCATTGGAAAAGCCAACAACAAAAAAGATATAATAAATTATTACGGAAAAGTAATGGCGTAATTATACTTAATGACGAGTATACAAACAGCGGTTATTTTAAACGCAATCGCTATCTTGTAGATCATGCTGATGTGCTTTTAGCAGTATATGATTACAAAACTGTCAAAGAGAGCGGAACAGGATATACAATAAATTATGCAAAGAAAAGAGGTAAAACCATTTTACTTATTGATCCCAATACATTTAAACGCTATATTTATGCCCCATGATCGAAAGCACGCATAACACAGGGGACGTTTCTGTGCGTTTCGTATTTTCTTCTACCCAAAAACCGAAAAAACCGAACGGTTTTTTGAGAAACCGAAAAAAGCCGATATTGATATTGATATTGACATTGATATTGACATTGATATTGGTAATGATATTGATATATATAAGCACGCTCGGCGAAAGAGCAGTCAACGATCACTGTCTTTTTAAGAAAATCTCACTGCTAAGTGCAATCGCCTTACATAAACTGATTTTTGTTTTACATTCCCCCACCTGTTTTGTGTCGCTTTTACAAAAGCGACTTATGGTGTGGGGTGGAACCCCACAATAAATCTTCATAGCATTGCCCCATTTTGGCACTTGTAAATGTTCTGTGAACAGCGTAAAATCTATGGTGTATGAGTATATCTAAAATTCACACTCATTTGTGGGAGGAAAGTATGACGAAGCTTAATTCCATGATGGACCACACGATTTTAAAAAGTGATGCAAAGCTTTCTCAGATAGACAAGCTGTGCCGTGAAGCCATAGAATATTCTTTTGCTTCTGTTTGCATAAATCCGTGCCATGTAAAGTATGCAAAAAACATACTTCAAAACAGCACGGTTAAGGTATGCACGGTTGTCGGTTTTCCGCTTGGTGCAATGACAAGTGACGCAAAGGCATTTGAGGCAAGGGAAGCTGTTTTAAACGGTGCTGATGAAATTGATATGGTAATCAATGTGGGTGCATTGAAAGACGGTAATATTGCTTTGGTTGAAAATGATATATTCAAAGTAAAACAGGCTTGCGGCGATGCCCTTTTAAAGGTCATAATAGAAGCGTGTTTGCTTACCGATGATGAAAAGAAAGCCGCCTGCATATGTGCAAAAAACGCAGGTGCTGACTTTGTAAAAACAAGCACGGGCTTTTCAAGCGGCGGTGCAACAGCACATGACGTGGCTCTCATGAAAAGTGTAGTCGGTGATTCTATGGGTGTTAAAGCAGCCGGCGGTATTCGCACAAGGGCTGATGCTCTTTTAATGGTTGAAGCCGGTGCATCACGCATAGGAGCAAGTGCAAGCATAGCCATAGTTACCGAGGATTAGTAAATGGGAAACACAGCAAAGCCGCTCATAGAGCTTCGCAATGTAAAAAAGACATATAAAGTGGGCGATTTCTCGGTCAATGCACTCAACGGTATAAACCTTGAGCTGAAAAAGGGCGAGGTATGCTGTATTATCGGCACGAGCGGCAGCGGTAAATCAACACTGCTGAATGTTTGTGCAGGGCTTGAAAGAGTAACATCGGGCGAGATAATTATTTCGGGCAGGCATATCGAAAAATTCAGCGAAAGCAAGCTCATTGCATTTCGGAGAAAGTATGTGGGCTTTATATTCCAATCCTTTAATCTGATGCCACACTATACGGCAGTGGAAAACGTGGCACTTCCGCTCACTTTCAAGGGTATGGAAAAAACAAAGAGAGAAAAGCTTGCAAAAGAAATGCTGAAAGAAGTTGGTCTTGAAACGCATTTAAAGCACAAGCCAACGCAGTTAAGCGGCGGTCAACAGCAAAGAGTAGGCATTGCACGTGCACTTGTTGCAGATCCCGATATAATATTCGCAGACGAGATGACGGGCAATCTTGATTCCGCAACTTCGCATGAAGTTATGAAGCTTGTATGCGACATAGTACGAAAGCACGATAAAACGCTTATAATGGTCACTCATGACATCTCCATGGCGGATTATGCCGACAAGGTAATAACGCTTATGGACGGCAAAATAACCAATACGAAAACCGATATGACAGTAAAGCAGGAGAACACGCTATGAAGAAAACAACTGCAATAATAATCACAATAATTCTGACATTAACGATTATGCTCCCCACTTTTGCTCAGGGTACCGGCTCTTTAAGCATCAGTGCATATGATGCTTCCTCCGCTTTGGTACCCGTACCGTCGGGCAACTTAAATGAGCGTGTTAAGGTGCGTATTCCCCTTATCTGCAACGATGCTTCAGTTTCAAATGTGAGCATATCGCCCGTAATATCCACTTCAGCCGCAGAATTCCCGTTTGAAGTGGAAAAGCTTGATTATACCCTTTCATACTCAAACCCCGTGCAGGTAGGCGAAATAATAGAGTTTGAGTACGATTTTTTACTCAGAAGCACTGTTTTGAGCGGACTTTACGATGTGAAATTCAATGTTTCATATACTGATTCATTGGGCGAAAACAAAACATCGACTGTTTCCGTATATGTGAAGGTAAACAAGGGCTACAGCGAGCCTACTCCCGACATTTCCGTTCCTAATGCAGCTTCCCCCGTCCTTATGCTTGAAAGCTACACTTTAAGCACCGAAAAAACATATGCAGGCGAAGAATTTACACTTACGGTCGTTGTGAAAAACACTTCTTCCGAAGAAAGCGTCAAGAACGTGCAGCTGCGTCTTGCAGACGGCACGGGAACAATAATTCCCTCATCAGGCAATTCGTCTTCTGCCTATGTTTCGAGTATCGGCAGGGGCGAATCTAAAAAGGTCAGCTTTTCGCTTCAGTCGTCACCCGATGCACAGGAGGCAAAGTATGCACTTGCTCTCAACATGAGCTATCAGGGAAGCAAAACACTCACAGCAGGCTCCGCAAATGAAAGTATGACCGTTTCGATACTTCAGAAACAGCGAATAAAAATAGACGAACCCACTGTTTACGATAAAGCCACGCAAGGCACGGTAACAGGCGTATCGCTTGCAATATACAACATGGGCAAAGCTCCTGTTTATAACTGCATGGTAACCCTTGAGGGCGACGGTTTAAGCTTGGTTGAAAGCTATTTCGGCGGCACATTGGCGGCAGGCGGCACTTTACGTCCCGACCTTGAAGTTTTAACATCAAAAGCAGGCTTAATATCGGGCAGTATAACGCTCACATACGAAGATGCTTACGGTGTTCAGTCCTCTCAGAGCGTACCGCTTGAAATTCATGTTGATGAAGAAATTAAGGAAGCCCCCATCCCCGACATTAACGTAAATACAGACACAAAAGATGATGACGGAATATCCGCCTGGGTGTGGATTATAATTGCAATAGCCGTTATTGCGATTGTAACGGTTGCAATCATAAGCAAAAAACGCAAAAAGGATATTGAGGATATCTGATAAAATGCGATTTATTGACATACTTACAACAGCTTTTATAAATCTTTGGCGTAGAAAGCTTCGTACATTCCTTACAGTGTTGGGAATGGTGATCGGTGTTGCCGCAATAGTTGTAATGATATCACTCGGAATAGGTATACAGGAATCCGTTTTAAACAGCTTTGCTTCAACAGGCTCACTTACCACAATTGAAGTAAGCAGCTATAATTTTAACAACACACCGTCAAAAACAAAATTGAACGATGATACAATAGCAAGCTTTAAGACGATACCCGGAGTTTCAACGGCAATACCGCTTCAGGAGGTATACGCATTTTTAAAAAGCGGCAAGTATGTTTGTGATGTTACCATTCTCGGCATTGATACGGACTGTATGAAAGAATTGGGATTCTCGCTTTCGGAGGGTACCTTCCCGAAAAAGTATTCGGGCGGCTCCCGCTATGAGATGGTACTCGGCTCAATGACGCTTGAAACATTCGTTAATATGGATACCTACACAAGCTCTATTTTGAGCGACGGCACAAACCGTGTTAACTTGGATTCAAGATTCTATCTCACTTTCGATGCCTCCGTGGTATACAATGATTATTCTTCTTCAGGCACATCGGCAGGCAGGTCATACAATATTACGCCATCGGGCATTATGAGTATTGACAATAATGATTTTGCATGGCATTGCATAATGGATATAAATGCACTCGATAAGCTTGCATTGCAGAATAAAGAGTATGTTTCATACGATGCCGACAGTTATTCAAAGGCGTACGTAAAGTGCAGCAGTGTTGACGATGTAAAATACGTTTCGTCGGTTATTTCGGATATGGGCTTTGGCACATATTCGCTCCTTGATGCCGTTGAAATGGCACAGCAGCAGACCGATCAGGTACGTTATCTCTTGGCGGCAATCGGTTTTGTATCGCTTCTCATTGCCGCAATAGGTATAATCAACACGATGATGATGAGCATATATGAACGTACAAAGGAAATAGGCATAATAAAGGTTATAGGCTGCAGTATGAAAAACATATTGCAGATGTTCCTTGCCGAAGCCGCATATATAGGTTTATTCGGCGGTCTGTTGGGACTTGGTGCAAGCTATGGGCTCTCAGCCGCCCTAAACAGCATAACCGCCGTGTCGGGCTTTGTAGGCATAATTCCGCCATACCTCGCAATAGGTGCCGTTATGTTCTCGATAGCAGTAGCTCTGCTTTCGGGCATCTATCCTGCCGTCCGTGCCATGCGGCTCTCCCCCCTCACCGCTATCCGCAGCGAGTAGGATTCTATGCAGGGGCTCTGCCCCCGCACCCCCGGGCGCTTTTGGAAA
>JAZNWT010000156.1:0-4407 GCA_045593465.1 Clostridia bacterium | reverse complement strand
TTTTTGAGAAATGAAGATATCGGAAAGCTCTTTTTGAAAAATGCAGAAAGAGAAGGTATTACATTTCCTGACGGCATAAAACCCACAGAAAGGCATTGGTCGGATATTTTTGCATTGAATAAAGACATGACAATAAATTATGTTGGATTTATAGGACGAGTTGCGTTTCAAGCAGATAGAGCTTTGATTAAGATTGATTATGAAGAATGGCTTAATAACAGTCAAGTATGAAAAAGGAGGATGTTTTATGAAAAATAAAAGTTGGAAATATCCGTTCGGTACTTTCGCTGATAAGATGTTTGACAAAAACAGAGATGGTAAGCTGGATTCTTTTGAAACCATGTTCAGAGATATGCATATTGATGAAATGAATAAAAAGATGTACGAAAAACAGAGTTCATCAATAAATACAAAACCCAAAAATACATATTGTGATTTTGAACAAAAAAACAGTAAAAATAAGGCGTCCGATGGTACAACAATTTTTGTAAGTCTCCTGATTGTTTTAATTTTGGTTGTTGCGGTTTTTCTCATTATAAACATTGACAGTGCTTTAATAAATCTTCTAATTTTATTTGGTGCTATTGCGGTTTGTACATTTATTTTAAAGACTACCGGGCTTTCTTGACTTACTCTTTTAACAAACAATAAAAGCACTTATCTAAGTAATAACAAAAGATAAGTGCTTTTACACATTATAATCGTTATTTTTTTGAATTATAGGCACGAAAAAAATTGCAGTTAAAGCACACTGTAAGAAATTGTGGCAAAAAAATTTTTTGCACAAGTCCATCGCTTGAAAAATATCTATCGCATTTTTCAAAAATATTGAAAAAACGTATAATTGCTTGCTATATTATACAAAAGACAGGATAGTACTGTTTTTGCAGAAAGGAAAAGTTATGGATCATTTTGATGCAGGTATTTTGCGTTGTTTAACAAAAGATGCAAGAATGAACGCTTCTAAAATAAGTGCACAGGTTAATCTTTCTGTGTCGGCAGTAATTGAGAGAATAAAAAAGCTTGAAGCTTCCGGTTTAATACGCGGATATACTGCAGTGATAGACGAACGCTTGGCAGGGTATGATGTGCAGGCAATGATTTTTGTGCGTTTGGAGCACCCAAAATACAATCAGAGCTTTACAAAACAGATGTGTGATCATGCCTGCGTTTTAGAATGTTTTTATATCACAGGTGACTTTGATTATATAATCCGAGTTTCAGCAGGTTCTACAGAAGAATTAACAAAAATACTCAATGATATCAAAGAAATACAAGGTGTTTCGCTTACCCACACATATGTGGTTATGGACAGCATAAAAGAAGGCACACAAGTGCTTCCCAGGGTTAAATAAGTTTATATGTGAGCTATTAGGCATCGCATAAAATAACATATCATATATTGGAGGTTCTGTTATGATTATAGGTATTCCCAAGGAGATTATGCATGAAGAAGCACGTTTGGCAGCAACGCCTGACTCGGTTAAAAAGTATGTTGCTGACGGACACAAAGTATTGATTGAAAAGGGTGCGGGTATCGGGGCACTTCATTCAGATGAAGAATATATTGCGGCAGGTGCTCAAATCTGCAAAGATGCCCAGGAAGTATATGACGGTGCGGAACTTATTTTAAAGGTAAAGGAACCCCAGTTCAATAAACAGTTTAATAAGCATGAAGTTGATATGATGCACAAAGGTCAGTATCTGATCACATTTATTCATCCTGCAGCTCCCGTTAATCACGAAATGGTTAAAAAACTTGCAGAAGCAGGTGTTATCAGCATGGCAATCGAAGGCGTACCCCGTATTTCAAGAGCACAGTCCATGGATGCACTTACTTCAATGAGTACTTGTGCAGGTTATAAAGGTATGCTTATGGCTGCTGCCGATTTGGAAAAGTTTATGCCCATGATGCCAACTGCAGCAGGACTTATCAAACCTTGCAAAGTTTTGATAGTAGGCGTTGGTGTTGCAGGTTTGCAGGCAATGGCAACAGCTAAGCGTTTAGGTGCCGTAACATATGCAATGGATATTCGTCCTGCAGCTACAGAACAGGCTATATCCTTGGGTGCAAAGCCCGTTGAATCCGGCGTTGATCCTGCTCTTGCAATTGGTCAGGGCGGCTATGCTTTAGAACTTCCCGAAGATGTTTTGAAAGCAGAACGTGAACGTCTTGCAGAAGTTTTACCCGATATGGATATAGTATTCTTGTCAGCATTGGTTCCCGGACGTTTGGCACCCATACTTATTACTGAAGATATGGTAAAACTTATGAAGAGTGGTGCTGTTATAGTTGATATAGCAATAGACCAGGGTGGTAACTGCGAAATTACAACTCCCGGTGTTCGTGATGTAAAACACGGCGTAATAATCGAAGGTATTAAAAATATTCCCGGCATGCTTGCATCATCTTCAACATTTATGTATTCCGCCAATATGTATAACTTGGTCAAGTATCTCACAAAGGATGGTACTTTGAATCTTGACGAAAGTGATGAAATAGTAAGCGGTATGCTGACTACAAAAGATGGCAAGGTAGTTCATGCAGGTGCTTTGGCTGCAATGGGTGAATGAGTATGAGTCCTTTATTGCTGATAATTTTGTTTGTTGCATCAGCGGTTCTCGGTTATATCATTATCCGCAATGTTCCTGCACTTTTGCATACTCCGTTAATGTCAGGTATGAATGCACTCTCGGGAATTACTGTCTTGGGAGCAATTATTGCGGCTGTTACTGCCAATGGTTATCTGTCACTTGCTTTAGCGTTGGTTGCCGGAATAATCGCAATGGTCAATGTTGCAGGCGGCTTTGCTTTGACGCATAAAATGCTCAGTAGCTTCGTAAAGAAGGGAGCAAAGAAAGAAAATGAATGATTATATTTATTATCTGCTTTGCGGAATCTGTGTTATTCTGGTTCTTTTCGGAATAAATCTGATGAGCAAGGTTAAGACTGCCGTAGCAGGAAACGGTATTTCCGCTGTCGCTATGGTCATGGCTATTGTACTTGTGTTTTTCACAAGACCGGCTGATTTTTCAGTTGTTTTATTGATTTGTGCGGCACTTGCAATAGGTACGATTGTAGGTATTTACGGTGCAGCAAAGGCTAAGATGATTTCAATGCCTCAGATAATAGCCATGCTTAACGGATTGGGCGGTGCCGCCTCCGCTGTAGTTGCCGCTGTTACGGTTATAAACGGAGACGTGCCTGTTTTCGAAGACATAACAGCAGGACTTGCTTTAGCGATCGGTGCTTTAACCCTCACGGGCAGTTTGATTGCTGCGGGTAAATTAGCACGAATTTTGGATTCAAAACCCAAAATTCTGCCTGCACACACAACGCTCATGGCGGTGCTTGCAGTGCTTTGTGTGTTAGGTATTGTGCTTCAGACTCTCAGTTCAGGCACATGGGCTGTATTGGTTGCTGTGCTGTCATTGGCACTCGGTGTCATATTTGTAATGAGAGTGGGTGGGGCAGATATGCCAATTACTATCTCTCTTTTAAACGCTCTGTCAGGTGTGGCAGGCGGTATTGCCGGTATGGCAATAAATGAACCTCTTCTTGTTGCAATAGGCGGCATAGTAGGAGCTTCAGGTCTTATTTTGACGCAGAATATGTGCAAGGCTATGAACAGAAAGCTACTCACTATCCTCTCGGGTAAGACCACGGTAATGACACCTGTTGCAGTTTCGGAAGTTGTAGTTTCAGATACAGAAACAGCGGAAGAAGATGTACCTGCACGTCTTACCGAACAAGTAGTTCAAGCAACACTACAGCAAGCAAAAAAAGTTATTATTGTTCCGGGTTACGGCATGGCACTTTCGCAGGCACAGGGTGATGTGGCAAGATTGGCGGCTACGCTTGAAAGGAATGGGGCAGAGGTTAAGTTTGCAATCCATCCCGTGGCAGGTCGTATGCCGGGACACATGAGTGTTCTGTTATGCGAAGCAGATATTGATTACGATAAGCTTTTCATGATGGAAGATATCAATGAAGAATTTGCTTCATGCGATATTGCAATCGTAATCGGTGCAAATGATGTAACCAACCCTGCCGCAAATACCGCAGAAGGTACGCCGATTTACGGAATGCCTGTGTTGTCGGTTGAAGATGCACCTGTTATTGTATTCTGTAATTACGATACAAACCCCGGTTATGCAGGAGTACCAAATCCGTTGTATACAGCGTCAAACGTGCTTATGCTCTTGGGTGATGCAAAAGAATCCGTAGGAAAATTGCAAAGCCTTGTAAAATAAAAAAGAATAGTGCAAATAAAAAACACTTTATTACAAGGCCTGTATTGCACTTATATAAATCCAAGTACATTTCGGTAAAACCGCCGTCACACGATTCTGCAATTCTCGTCCAGTTTTTCACTTTATATTCTCTTTTGCGGTGTTGATGGAGGA
>JAZNWT010000155.1:0-3075 GCA_045593465.1 Clostridia bacterium | reverse complement strand
TAGAGCCTACGGCAGAACCCACTGTAGAACCCACGGTGGAAGTAACGGCTGCTCCCACGACGGCTGCTCCCACGACGGCTGCTCCCACGACGGCTGCTCCCACGCCCACACCCACGCCCGACGGTGTATTCACATTGTCCGAGCTTGGTTTGGCGGCAAAGAAAGCTTTGGCAGGTTACACTTTGGAGACAGCGTTCTATCCCAGCGGTATAACGGTTGACGGCTTGACCGTTGAAATTCAGAATTACTTTATAATTGCGGCACAGGCTATACAGGATATTTACAACGGCAAAACAACTGCAACATATAAGAAAACAAGTTATGTTTATGATATTCCCAATCTTGTATCGGATTACACATTTACGACTTCAAGCGGAGGTTCGGTTTCATCCGTAACAAAGACACTGTATATGAACTATGCAGTTCGTCAGACGGTATATGCAAACAATAACGGCAGAGTGGGAGCAATGGCGTCTTATCCCACAACCTCCTCCAATGCAAACGGCTTTGCAGTATCGGCATACAAGGGCCAGCTTACATATGAATCCGGCTTATTGATGTTCACACGTATACTTGCATACTATTATGCAACAGGTTCATTGCCTTCAAATGTAGCAATGGCAAAAGTACCGGCTACAAATGCTTCGGTAACAACGGCTAAGCCCACATCAAAGTCAACACCCTGTCCGGGTTATACTGTTGCTCCCATGCCCACAGCAGCTATGAATTACAATATAGAGGGTGATACATTTAAGACAGGTGCAACAGGCAAGAACGGTGCAGTATCAAGCTCAAGTACATATTCTTCTAAGATAGGTCTTGATATATTGAAGGCAGGCGGCAACGCAATAGATGCGGCAGTTGCAACAATGTTTGCGGTAGGTCTTTGCGAACCCTCCGGCTCATCAATCGGCGGCGGCGGTTTGGCTGTTATATATCTTGCAGATGAAGACCGATACTTAGTCATGGACTATATGGCTCAAACTCCGTCAACGGTCGGCAGTACAACAGTCCTTTCAAAGATGATGTGTATCCCCGGTATGGTTCACGGTGCGATAACGATGCTTGAAAAATACGGCACAATGACTCTTGCAGAGGTTCTGAATCCTGTAATCGAGCTTGCAAAGGGCGGTTTCTATATCGATCAGGAATTTGTCTACAGAGCATCAAAGATAGATCCCACATATTCATACCCCACAACGCTTTTCACAACCGATATAAACGGCGGAAAGCTTACAGCAGGCGATGCATTTGCGAACCCCGATTTGGCGGCAACGCTTGAGCTTATCCGTGACGGCGGTATAGATGCTTTCTATAACAGCTCGCTCACAACAAAGATGGTTAATTACATTAAGAGCATCGGCGGTACGATAACCGTTGCAGACTTCCAACAGTACACAAGTATTGAGCGTGAACCTCTCTCAACAACATACAGAGGATACGAAGTATATGCAGGTTCAGGCACTGCACAGGGCGGTTCAAAGATGATATCAATGCTTGATGAAATGTCTTCGTATACGCTCTCTACGTATAACCCCGACAGTGCGGCAGCAGTAAAAGCTAAGGCAGTATCTTTCGGTATGACGAACAGAAGCTCATCTCTTAATGTAAAAGAAGATGCATTTGAATTGCTTTATGATGCAGTTCCTTATGATGACAGAACAACAACAATGCTCACAACTTACGACAAGTGGGGCAATGCTGTTGCGGCAAATGTAACATTGGGTTATAACTACGGCTGCTCCGTTGCAGTACCCGGCACAGGCTTCTGCTTCAACTCAGGTATGACAACAAGTGTGCTTACGAAGCTTTCAAGAGTAAAGAGCACAATGGCACCTGCCATCGTTGCAGGAAGTGACGGTAAACCCATGATCATGGCAGGCTCTCCCGGTGATGAAGCTATCATCACGGCAACTGCTCTCACAATAAGCAACATTATCGACCATGGCATGAATGTATGTGAAGCAGTTAATGCACCGAGATTTTTCGGCTATCCGTCAACAAGCAATATGACTGTTGAAACAAACTTCAGTGCTTCAACAATTAAAGACCTTGATTCAATGGGTTATACGGTCTTGATTGATGATGGCGAGTTCAGCAAGGGCGTTGGCTGTGTATCTGCAATCCATGTAGACAGCGACGGAACAATAATGTCGGCGGCAGACCACAGACGTGAGTATATGTCGTTTGCATATTAAAAGAACATACAAAAGGCGGATTTTGGATTTCCAAAGTCCGCTTTTTAATGCGGTGAAATTCATAAAAACGTAATTTGATGAAAAATTATACATTCATACTCGTGCGATGCGAATTGTTTACAGAAAAAATATGTAAGCCGTAGTTTTTATGCCTGAGGTTAAGCGTTTTTTCAGATTTGAATCAATTGCTTGTATTTTTTTAGTATAGGTGATAAAATTCCGATGAATGCTTATAATCGGCTTTTTGTGACGGAAAAGCTTGGTTGAATCTTGTTATAGGTGTTTATTTATACTTTTTTACAAATGCGTTCAAAGAATAATTATCCAAAAAGGAAGGAAGAACAACATGAAAAGACACATTGCTGTATTGTTGGTAATTGCAATGCTGTTTACCCTTGTGCCCATGAGTGCATTTGCACAAACTCAAGCGTTTGAGCTTAATGCAATTTACAGTGCGGCAAAGGAAGCGGCTGAATACACCAATGAAAACAGAAAACTGCCCGAAACGGTAAGCGTAAGCAATACGGAAGTAACGCTTGCACAGTTTACGTATCTTGCATCGGCAGCACTGTTGAATACAAACAGTGGGACAGAGGATGCAATCGAAAGCCTTGAGGTTACGGATGCAAAAACTACTGCAAACGTAATAACAGGGGGCGAGCTTGGCGTAAAAAGACTTTTGGCAGTTGCAAAAACAATAGTTAACGGAGCAAAGAACAATTCAAGACTGCCGAACTACATAACGACAGAGCTTGGCAAAATGTCGAGAGAAACATATATTCTCTTCATTTTAAAGGGAGCGGAATATTACGCAATAAACGGCGAAATGCCCGAAACAATAGAAATGGTGGATTTCACGGAGTATGAAACTTTGGCA
>JAZNWT010000154.1:0-6232 GCA_045593465.1 Clostridia bacterium | reverse complement strand
GAGACGGAGGAAGTTTTACGTTTTATAGCAGAAACCCATTCATCGTATCCCTGGGCAAAAATAATTTTGGAAGAACTCAAATCCAACAAGGACTTGATTGCTTTTATTAAAGAAAACAGATAAAATCTACGCACCTTTTCGCTTTTCTTACCCACATTTACGCACCGTTATGCTGCTCTTTCGCAGAAAAACCGACTTGCAGTAGCAGGTCGGTTTTTCAATTATATCGCGTTATCAGCAGTCATAACACAAACATAAATCATAAAAACTCCGCTATGCGGAGCTTTTACATCACTTATTCAATATTACTTCTTACTTTTCACTTCAAGAAGCCCCTTAGGGATTCTTTACCGGTGTTGCACTTGTATTTACTATATGCTCAAGGTTCAAGCGTTTTACGGCATCCTCACGCATTTTATACTTCAATACTTTGCCTGCGGCATTCATCGGGAAGCCTGCAACAAATTCAATGTATTTAGGCACTTTATGACGTGCAAGCAATTTCATTGCATAGGCACGCATATCTTCAACCGTAACCGTTTCACCCTCTTTAAGCACTATACAAGCCATTGCTTCTTCTCCGTACTTTTCATCGGGAACGCCTATTACCTGAACGTCCTTTACCGATTCATGGGTATAGAAGAATTCTTCTATTTCTTTGGGATAGAGGTTTTCACCGCCACGGATTATCATGTCCTTTAAACGGCCTGTAATGCGGTAATTTCCGTTTTCATCACAGCAGGCAAGGTCACCCGAATGGAGCCAACCGTCCTCGTCCACAGTGTCACGTGTTGCGTCGGGCATTTTATAGTAGCCCTTCATCTGGTTATAGCCTTTGGAGCAGAATTCGCCGTTTACGCCTACAGGAACCGTTTCCCCTGTTTCGGGATCTATTACCTTACACTGAACATGCGGGAAAGCATAACCCACTGTGTCCGTTCTTACATCAAGCGGATCGTCCCATGCAGACATTGTGGAGCCGGGTGCGGATTCCGTTTGACCGTATACGCTTACGATACCGACCATATGCATTTCGTCCTCCTGTGCGGCACGACGCATAAGCTCGGGCGGACAGCCTGCACCGGCCATAATGCCTGTTCGCATATATGAGAAGTCGGTCTTTTTATAGTCCTCATGGTTGAACATTGCAATGAACATAGTGGGAACGCCGTTGAATGCGGTTATACGCTCCTGATTTATGCAGGCAAGCGATGATTTTGCCGAGAAATACGGCATCGGGCAAATTGTTGCACCGTGTGTCATACATGATGTCATCGAAAGCGTCATTCCGAAGCAGTGGAACATGGGAACATGAATCATGAAACGGTCAGCCGTTGACAAGCCCATTCTGTCGCCGATACACTTACCGTTATTGACAACATTATAATGAGTGAGCATAACGCCCTTGGGGAAACCCGTTGTGCCTGATGTGTACTGCATATTGCATACATCGTCAACCTTAACCTTTGACGCCATTTGCTGAATCTTTTCACGTGTGACAAGATGTGCACGCCCCATCGCTTCATCAAATGTAAGTGAGCCTGCCTGCCTGAAGCCAACGGTAATTACGTTTCTCAAGAACGGCAAACGCTTTGAGTGGAGCGGCTCACCTGCTTTGGTATCTTTCAATTCGGGGCACAGCTCATTGATTATTTCTCTGTAATTTGAATCCAGACAGGATTCTATCATAACAAGCGTGTGTGTGTCGGACTGACGGAGCAGATATTCGGCCTCGTGAATTTTATATGCGGTATTAACCGTTACCAAAACAGCACCGATTTTTGTTGTTGCCCAGAATGTAATAAACCACGCCGGAACATTAGTTGCCCATATTGCAACCTTACTGCCTGCCTTTACGCCCAAAGAAACAAGTGCTCGTGCAAAATTGTCTACGTCCTCACGAAATTCTTCATACGTTCGTGTGTAATCGAGCGTGGTGTATTTGAACGCATACTGGTCAGGGAATTCTTCCGCCATGCGATCTAAAACCTGACCGAATGTCAGGTCTATAAGCTCATCTTTCTTCCAGACATACTGACCGCTTCCGTCATGGTTGAAATAAAGTGCTTTTTTATTATTGTCCGCTCTTTCAAAACGGTTCATGTAGTTAACAAAGTGAGGGAAGATTATTTCACGGTCATCTACATCTTCCATCCACTCACGCTTCCATTCAAGCGAAATAAAGCCGTCATAATCAACCGAAGAAAGTGCACGAATCATCTCTCGAATAGGCATATTGCCTTCGCCGATAAGATTATATGTATTCTTATCGTCCGAATCACGCAAATGAACATGGCGAACATAAGCACCCAGGTTTTTAATGGTTGCATCGGGCGTTTCGTTAAAATCACGGTAGGGATGATGCATATCCCAAAGTGCCGCAAGCTCATCGCACGGGAAGCTTTCAAGCATAGCACGCAGGCGTGCTGTATCTGCATAAATGCCGCTTGTTTTTATCAATATTGCAACATTATGTTCTTTTGCAATGGGAATGAGCTTTTCAAGACGCTCACGCACCATTTCTTCATTATCCTGCAATGCAACAACGCAAACATACGGAACCTGCATAGAAGATGCAATTTCAATCAATTCCGTAACGTCCGTCATACAGTCTGCGGCGTCTGAAATATCGCACGAGGTATCAAATACGGGAATGGTCAGTTTCTGCTCACTGAGCTGGCGAGCGGTAGCCGCCGTATTGTATTTATGAAAACTTCCGCCACGTTCTTTTAAAGCAGGCGACTTATGCAGATTGTAAACCTCGATACCGTCAAAGTGCATATCGAGTGCGGTTTCCATCAATTCATTGAATGTGAGCTCTCCCCATCCACGTGTTGAGAATGACAGTTTCATGCTTGTTCCTCCTCAAATACAATCTTGTTGAGTGCATTGATGTAAGCATGTACGCTTGCACCAACGATATCTGTTGAAATACCTTTTCCCGAATAGAGTTTGCCGTTGGAGCGAAGCTTTACAACCGTCTGCCCCATTGCTTCTCTTCCTTCCGTTACCGCCTGTATCTGGAAATCATCAAGCTCGTAATGCTTGCCTACAATCTGCTCTATGGAGAGGAAAGCAGCATCAATACAGCCATCGCCCAATGATACTCCCTCAAGCACCTTATCATCTCTTCTGAGCTTCATGTGTGCCATTGCATTTATGTTATTGCCTGTATTCACTACAAAGCTTTCAATCTTATATGTAGGTGGTACCTGCATTGCCGCTGAAGCTACTATGGCATCAAGCTCTTTATAGCTTACAAATTCTTTTCGTGAAGCTATACGTGAAAAAGACTCCCAAACTTTTATGCCGTCTTCTTCGCTAAGGTCATAGCCCAGCTTTTCCACTGCTTTCAAAACATCGGGCAGTTCATCATGGCATGAAAGTTTAAGCTCATTCGTATCTTCCTGTACTCCGTTATCAAACGGTGATGACTTGCTTCTGTCTGTCTGGCACATCCATTCGATCTGCCTTACAATACGGTTCATTTCGGTTGTACGTACCGAGCAATACACGCCGTTTGCATCGCCCTTTGCCGCAAGCACACGTGATACATTGGGCAAAGAAATGTTATTAATGCGGTATGAAGCTGCCTTTATCTCGGTTGCACCGTGACGAACCGCCGCTATTGCACAAGCATCCGCCATCGAAAGCTCATCCGAACAGGAAATACCCAAACTGACGTTTTTAAGCTCCGAAACATTCTCGTAAAGTGCATCAAGAAAATCCGTAAATTCATCGGGAAGCATTGTGCCTGCCGTATCGCAAACGGTAATTGTTTTTGCACCTGCTTCTATGGCAGTTGAAACTGCCTGATAAAGGAACTGTGCATCGCTTCTGGTTGCATCATCTGCAATAAACTCAACATCTTCTGCATATTCGCAGCACTTTGAAACAGCGTCATGAATGGACTGAAGCACTTGAGCAGGCTTTTTGCCGAATATGTACTCCATCTGCACCGAGCTTACGGGAGCTGCCACCTGTAAACGGGGCCGGCGTGCTTCTTTAAGTGCGTTCCATGTATCCTCTATGTTTTTAGCACAATGCTTTACGGGGACAGCAAGAATGCTGTTTTTTACGTTTGCCGCAATGGATTTAATACGCAAACTGTCTATCTTCGTCTGCTCAATACCATCTATTTCAACTACTGATACACCAAGTCGGTCAAGAAGCTTGGAAAGTTCGAGTTTTTCCTTAAATGTTAGTGTAAAATCCGCCGATTTTACAGCCTGTTTCATGGTCACGTCGCTTATTCGTACTTCTTGCATGGTTCATTCTCCTTGTCATTTTAATAAAATAAAAAATCCCTAAGGCATATTGCCTCAGGGACGAAATAGCTTTTCCGCGGTACCACCCCGATTATTCCCCTCTCACGAAAGAGAATCATCTCTTTGACTCTAACAAGTCATCAGCCTGTAACGGGGCACCCGGGTTCCATTACTTACTCATCAAGAGCTTTTACAGAACCGATTCAGGAGTGAGACTGCACTTCCCTTTGCACCGACTCGCACCACCCGTCGGCTCTCTTTCAGCATTATCGGGAAGGACATAATTCCTTCAACATCTTTCAATATCCTCATTGATTTAACCACACACGAGACGGATTGTCAATACCGAAAATACAATTTTTTACCCGTTTTTTAGATACTATCATTCCATTGTCGGCTCTACCGTTGCTTCCGTTGTGGGCTCCACTGTATTTAACGGTTCTAAAGTAGGCGTAGTTTGTGTTTTGGGCGTTGTTAAAAGTATAACTGTTCCGACGGTCGGCTCCGCTGTGTTGGATATTTCCGGCTCTGTTTGGAGCGGCATTTTATTCATATACATTGACACGAGCAAATACAGTGCACCTACGGACAAAAGCATAAAAACACTTGCACTTATCCGTTTTAGATTTGCACTGCGTTTTCTTCGGTCGATCATGCTTCGCTGTTTAGTCCTGCGTGCCATTTTCCTACTCCTCGGTAAATTCTATGCTTCCGTGTCCGTTTTCTTTTCTTAACTCGCTCTTGCAGTAACCTTTTACCGTGTAATCCTGTTCAAGCTGGAATAAAAACATTCCTGCACCCTTACTGCCGCCCTTTGCCTTTATTGTGACATCACCGTTTATTTCTATATAATCTGCCTGTGCACCGTGATAACTCCCCTCGTTCTTAACAATAAACACAGAACCGTTATTTAAAACAAGCGTGCCTGTGCATTTTACTGCAGAATAGTCGTTTCTTGTTATTGCGTCAAGCTGTGCATTTTCTCCAAGCACAAGCTGTTTTTTGAAAATATTAACGGCATTTTTTTCGGCTGTTGCACTGACGCTTGAACCGTTTTCGATTTGCATTGAATATGCCGTTATTCCGTAGCCCGATGCAGACTCTGCGGTAATAGAGCTGTTTTGTCCGATAACGAGTTTTCCGTTGCATCTTATCGCCGTATTGTTTGATTTAAGCACCGTATTGTTTCCACTCAAGGAAGCGTCCTGCATACAGCCCACCACGTCCGCTCCGCCTGCAACGGTAATATTGTCAAGCGTCAACGATGTATTGTTTTCGAGCCTTATAACGCAATCCCCATTGCCCACAAGCGTGTATCCGCCGCCATCGAGCACAACGCTTTGCCTTGCAGTTGTTAAGGTTAGCATAGCATCCTTGATATCAACCGAAGCCGTAAGTGTTGCCTTTTTAGCCGTTCCTGTTTCAAAAAACAGCTTTAGCTCATCGGCATTTTTTATAAATATGTTTTCTTCTTGCTCAAAAGCTTCATTTTCGCCGTGAATCACATCATTTTTACACGCACTGAACAAAAAAACGCAAGAAAACACAGCGATCATACTCAATAAAGCGATCACCGTGTTTTTTATTGATTTTTTGAAAGTATCAGTCATTTACTCTTCTGCTGTGTTCTCCGTTAAGGGTATTAAAGTAGGAGTCGGAACAGGTGTTGCCGTGGGAAGCGGACCTACTTCTTCCTCGGCTTTTAGCAAGTACTTTTGAAGCTGTGCTATATCACGGGAATTTACATTGCCGTCTCGCTTATAGTCCGCCGCTTTTAAGTTCTCATCCGCAAGCTTTACCATCTGTAAAAGATGCTTCTGTATTGCCGCCAAATCACGGGAATTTATTTTGCCGTCGCCGTTAGCATCGCCCAAATCATATTCTCCGTCATATGCTCCCATTGTAGGTTTCGGAGTCGGAATGGGGGTTGCCGTGGGAGTAGGCACGGGGGTTGCCGTAGGAGT
>JAZNWT010000153.1:0-5648 GCA_045593465.1 Clostridia bacterium | reverse complement strand
CATCAAATAATTATACAGCTTATCGGAATATGCCACTTTAACAAATCGCTTTGTGGGGTGAACTGTATTTTATCTCGTTTTGAGATTTTCCGCAATTTTATCATACGAAAAATATATAAATTTTACCGAAGTTCCGACCGTGTATACGTGATGAATATAACCGCCTATTCCTATCTGAGCACATTTACCGTACTCTAAACAATAACTTTTTTTTAAACAATGTTTTCACAAGTATCCGACTCTCGTCCAGCACTATCCAAGTATAAAATTGTTCCAATGCTTTAACTTTATAAAGCGAAAAACATAATAATGCCGTACATACTATTCCAAACACAAACAGTGCAATCGTTACCGTCTCAACAGACGATGAAAGTGCAGTTATGCCTAATGCCGTGGGCAAAAGACACAACAGAGGAATTACAAGTGCAAAAAAGATATGCATACTGTTTCCTGCATACTTTTTAAAACACTTTTTGTCCATTGCAGTCAACCTCCATAACTAAAGTTTTTCACTTCTTACTTGACTCAACAATATCTGCATAACTTACAAGCGTTACATTACCCATTTTCTTTGCTTCGTCGATACACCCCTTAGTGAAACCGAACTTGGCAAACAAGTAAAAGTGAACATTCTTATACGAAAATAATCTGCTGCGTTTCACCAATGTTTCAAGAACACTAAGCTCCACATTTTCATTTGTCCACTTGCACTCGCCAAAAAGAGCAGTGTTTTTGTTTTGTTCGCCCATAATATCAATCTCTGCTTGACTTTTTTCGATTGGATTATTACCCCACCAACGACCGAGAGAGGTGAATTCTACGGGACATTTGCCTTCAATAAGTTGTTTCCAAAGATACTGCTTGCAGATATCCTCAAAAATCTTTCCCATATAATCCGATAATTGAGGCTCGATACGTTTATATACAAGCTCTGCTGCACCACGTGCAATAACAGAATTGTTGTCTAACACAAAACGATGCCAGAAACGGAACATATTATCTTCAATAGAATAAACGGATTTGCGAGATGCCTTTTCACCGTACGGTGTCTCTTTTTGCACAATACCGAGATTTATCAGATTTTTTATATAAGTGGAGCAAACGTTGGTTTCCTCCCCTACCTTGCTTGAAATCTCCGACATGCGGGAAGCACCTGAAGCGATGGCAGTAATAATCGCCGTATAAATAGCAGGCTCACGCACCTCTTGCTTGAGGAGGTTAATAGGCTCTTCATACAAGAACGATATTGGGTTGAGAAATGTGTTTTTGATATTGTCTTCAACGCTTATGGTGTCATCTATTTGCAACAAATACTGCGGTGTACCGCCGACAACGCCGTAAATTAACGCCTTGTCTTCATCTGATAGATTTTTGAAATAGCGACAAGTTTCCTCAAAGTCAAACGGCAACAGTTTCATCTGTGCAGTTCTTCTTCCGTACAGAGGGGCTTTATATGCAAGAACATGATCTTCCATATAAGACATCGACGAACCGCAGAGAATCAGCATAAGTTTAGAAGAGTCTTTATACTTGTCTATTAAAAGCTGTAAAGTAGATGCAAGACTTTTTGAGGAACGGGCAACATATGTATACTCATCAATGGCAAGAATCAGCCGTTCCTTTTCAGCAAGCTTGAATACATATTCCAAAGCGGCTTGAAAAGAAAGAAATGATGTATCTGCTTCAATCCCACTGCTGTACTCAATAATACTCTTGCTGAAATTCTCAAGATTCTGTTTAGCGTTACTTTCCACGCCCATGAAGTAAATTGCCTTTTTGTCGCCGATAAATTGATTTATCAACGCAGTTTTACCGACACGGCGGCGACCGTAAATTACTGCAAATTCAAATTTACTTGATGTATATAACTTTTCAAGAGCCTTTAACTCTCGCTCTCTTCCGATAAACATGCGATTACCTCCGTTTTGGGATAGCTTCAGTATATCACGCATTTCACCTTTAGTCAATCACGATTCGGCAAATCACATTTGACTAATTTCAAGGTGTTTCTTCTCAAGCAGCCACGTGACGGTTGGGTATCATCCCCTGCAAAAGATAAAAACGGGCAGATATGAAATCTGCCCCTACTTTATGACCTCAAATACCGTAAACCCTCCGACACCTTGTCGTGGCGGAGGGTTTAATTTAATATTTTCCCCTACCCTTTTTCCGTCGGTTTTACAAAAGCGACCGGGGTTTTAGGGGTGGAAGCCCTAAATAAAGTTATAAGTTAGAGTGAAAAAGTAAGAAGTGATGAAAAAACTCCGCAAAAATGCGGAGTTTTCTACGTAACTTATTCAATATTCACTATTACTTATAACCTGCCACCGGCAATGCCCCTGAATTTCAATACAAAGGATGCTTTTCCATGAGGGCGATAACTTCTGCCTTAACGGATTCGACAGCGGCTTCGCCTTCTTTTACTATGCGAGCTATGAGCTTGCCGACGAGAACCATATCTTCTTCAACGAGACCGCGGCTTGTAACTGCGGGAGTACCGATGCGGATACCGCTTGTTACGAAGGGGCTTAAGGTTTCGTTGGGGATTGTGTTCTTGTTTACGGTGATGTTTGCCATATCGAGGAGCTGTTCAACTTCCTTACCCGTTCTGCCCGTGCCTGTTAAGTCTACGAGCATGAGGTGGTTGTCCGTGCCGCCCGATACGATTCGGATACCCTCACCCTGAAGAGTTTCTGCCAAAACAGCGGCATTCTTTACTACCTGCTTCTGATACTCTTTAAATTCGGGTGAAAGTGCTTCCTTGAAGCAAACTGCCTTTGCGGCTATTGTGTGCATGAGGGGACCGCCCTGTGTTCCGGGGAATATTGCCTTGTCGATTTGCTTTGCAAGCTCTTCACGGCAAAGAATCAAGCCGCCTCTGGGGCCTCTCAATGTTTTATGAGTGGTTGTTGTTACAACGTCTGCATAGGGAACGGGGTTTATGTGCAAGCCTGCAGCAACAAGACCTGCGATGTGTGCCATATCTACCATGAAATATGCACCGACCTTCTTTGCGATCTCGCCGATACGCTTGAAATCTATCTCACGGGGATATGCACTTGCACCTGCAACAATAAGCTTGGGCTTGTTTTCAACAGCCAAACGCTCAAGCTCGTCATAATTTATACGCTCATCTTCGCCGCTTACACCGTATGCTACGAAGTTGAAGTATTTACCCGACATATTTACGGGGCTACCGTGTGTGAGGTGTCCGCCATGGCTCAAATTCATGCCCAACACCGTATCGCCAACCTCTAAAAGTGCGAAGTATACAGCAGTGTTTGCCTGTGCACCCGAATGGGGCTGAACGTTTGCGTGCTCTGCACCGAAAAGCTCTTTTGCACGCTCTCTTGCAAGCTCTTCAACGATGTCAACGCACTCACAGCCGCCATAGTAACGCTTTGAGGGATAGCCCTCTGCATACTTATTTGTGAGGTGGCTGCCCATTGCCGCCATAACTGCTTCGGAAACAAAGTTTTCGGAAGCTATAAGCTCCAAATGGTTACGCTGGCGTGTGAGTTCTTTCTCCATTGCCGCACATACATCGGGATCTGTCTGTCTTATAAGGTCAAACTGTATCACTTTTTATTCCTCCGTTTTTCTTTTGTCTTAATATTTTAAGCAGTGTATAAACACGCTTATTCTGCATTATAAATTTTCTTCTATCATGCGTGCAAAGTCTTCCTTGCTTCTCACACCGACGCTCTTTTCAACCACTTCGCCGTTTCTGAAAACGAACACCGCAGGAATGGTCATTATTCTGTATTCTCTTGCAAGCTCTTCGTTTTCGTCAACGTCTACCTTGCAAATTTTTGCCTTGCCGTCGAAATCCTTTGCAAGCTCGTCAAGCGTGGGAGCAAGCATACGGCACGGACCGCACCACGTTGCCCAGAAATCCACCAACGCAACGCCGTTATACTTTAAAACTTCACTTTCAAAATTACCGTTGTTTAAATGCAATACTGCCATAGAGCTTTCCTCCTTAAAATTCAGCTTTCTTTTTTCTCTATTATGCGTGGTTTAAACGAATTCATGCGTGAAAAACCGGGTTCAAACGCTCTTATTATGAAGAACGCACCGCCGGCAAAAAGCACTCCGCCCAAAAATGCGAACATATCGCTTTTAAGCGAGCCTATTGCCGTACCCAAAATTAAAGCGATAAGCGGCACACCGTACATTATAAGGCTTGCCTTTAAAACACTGTTTGCATGAAGCTGTATCGTAAGCTCATCGCCCACTTTGGCACCCACCGTGTTTTCAAGCTCAATATCCGCCTCGTCGCTTGAAAAGGTGAAGCACGCATGGCACTTGCCGCACGCATCGGTTCGTTTGAACCTTACCGTTACAGTTTTTTCATCGGGAGATACTGCAATGACTTTGCCGCTTTGCCGCATTATTACATATCCACCTTTATGCTCAATTCTTTAAGCTGCTTTTCGTCAACTACATTGGGAGCTTCCGACATAAGACAGCTTGCATTCTGTACCTTGGGGAATGCAATAACGTCCCTTATGCTTGATGCACCCGTGATAAGCATTACCAATCTGTCAAGACCGTATGCAAGACCGCCGTGCGGAGGTGTTCCGTATTGGAATGCTTCCATAAAGTAGCCGAACTGTCTCCAGGCACTTTCCTTATCAAAGCCTATTGCCTTGAACATACGCTCCTGAAGCTCTGCCGAATGTATTCTCACACTGCCGCCGCCTATCTCGTTTCCGTTCATTACCATGTCGTACGCCTTTGCACGAACCCTGCCCGGCTCTGTTTCAAGATACTGAATATCCTCATCCATGGGGCTTGTGAACGGGTGGTGCATAGCCACATATCTGTTTTCCTCTTCATCATACTCAAGCAGGGGGAATTCCGTTACCCAAAGTATTTCAAATCTGCTGTTGTCGATAAGCTCAAGACGCTTTGCCAATTCAAGTCTCAAAGCACCCAAGGAAGCGTAAACTACGCTGTTTTTATCTGCAACAAAGAATACGATATCGCCCGTTTTTGCACCGGTTTTTTCAACAAGTGACTGCATCTGTTCTTCACTCATGAACTTTGCGAACGAACACTGTATGCCGTCCTCCTTCATGCTCATCCATGCAAGACCTTTTGCCTTATATATCTTTACAAACTCAACAAGCTCATCTATCTTCTTGCGTGTTATCTTTGAAAGTGCACCCTCTGCATTTATTGCACGAACACTTCCGCCGTTTTCAATTGCCGAAGTAAATACCGAGAAGCCGCAGTCCTTTACGCATTCGCTTACATCAACAAGCTCAAGCCCGAATCTTAAATCCGGCTTATCGGAGCCGTATTTATCCATTGCGTCCTGCCATGTTATTCTTCTGAGCGGAAGAGCAACATCAACATCCAATGTTTCCTTCATAAGACGCTGTATAAAGCCCTCATTGACTGCCATAACATCATCTGCATCAACAAACGACATTTCAAGGTCTATCTGAGTAAATTCGGGCTGACGGTCGGCTCTTAAATCCTCGTCACGGAAACAGCGTGCAATCTGCATATATCTGTCACAGCCCGAAATCATGAGAAGCTGTTTGAAAAGCTGGGGACTCTGGGGAAGTGCATAGAAATTGCCGGGGTGTACACGGCTGGGAACAAGATAATCTCTTGCACCCTCGGGCGTGCTCTTG
>JAZNWT010000152.1:0-3274 GCA_045593465.1 Clostridia bacterium | reverse complement strand
GATTGGCTGCTGAATAAATAATCTATTTTCCAAAAATAAATATAATATGATTTTGGGGAACAAAATATTAACAGGCATATTTTTGTTTTTTGGATTATTTTTATTATATGTGCAAATAATAATCCCATGCCTCCCATAATTTACATAATTCTGTTGATAGTTTTTGCCATATGTTCACCGATACGCTGTTGTGTATCGGTATTTTGGGTGGGCGATAAGCTTGATTTGGAAATAAGAATAAAGCTCCTTTTCGGCTTAATAAGATTAAAACTTCATACAAGTATAAACATACTTGAAGAACTGAACAAAAGAATGAAAAAGAAACGCAGAAAAAAGAGAAAAATAAAACCGTTTGAGCTTCTTCACCACATAGTGGAAAAGGGCTGTATAAAGCATATTGAAATACATTCAAGGGCAGGAATAAAAGACGATGCGTTTTTAACTGTTCTTTTGGTCGGATTCACAAAAATATTTTTTGAAAAGCTTTCGCAGGTAATGGGCTTGAGCAAAAGCACTCAGCTGTATATACAGCCTTGTTTTGCAACAAATGTGTTTTGGATTCATTTGGAAGGAATAGTTACAATTTTTCCAACGCAAATTATAGGTATTATGGTTTTGAAAGGAAGATGAAAAATAATGCCACATCCCATAGAAAACATTATGCACAGCACGATGGAGGAATTAAAGAGCATTGTTGATGTTAACACAATAGTCGGTACGCCTATAATCGCAGGCGAAGAAAACGTGCTGCTTCCCGTGTCAAAGGTAAGCTTGGGTTTTATTTCGGGCGGCGGCGAATACGGCACCAAAAGCATGTCGGAAAAGAATCCGATAAAAAAAGCAGGGGAAACGCTTGACAAAAGCGAGGACAGATATCCGTTTGCAGGAACGGCTATTGCAGGTATGAGTCTTACTCCCATGGGCTTTGTAAGCATGAATAAGGGAAGCGTTAAGGTGCTTCCCGCACAGTTTGAAAGCACGCTCGACAGAGCGGTAGCACTCATACCCGAAGCAATAAATGTATTGGAGGGACTTTTAAAGAAGAAGGGCGGTAAAGACGAGGCATGAGGCTTAAAAAATCGACCGCATGGTTCATAATTGCACTTGTGACGGCATTATTCGCAATAAACTGCGTGACAGCCCAAGCATCGGTAAACATATCGGCAAAGGGTGCGGTGCTTTTGGAAAGGTCAACAAGAAAAGTGCTTTATTATAAAGCGGCACATGAAAAAATGCCGATGGCAAGCACAACAAAGATAATGACGTGCATTTTGGCAATAGAAAATACCGAAAACATTGATGAAATAATAACCGTTGACGATGCGGCGTATGCTATTGAGGGTTCGAGCATTTATTTGAAGAAGAATGAGAAAATAAGCGTGCGTGACCTGCTTTACGGCTTGATGCTTGCATCGGGAAACGATGCGGCGGTTGCACTTGCCTGCCATGTGGGAGGAGATGTTGAAGGCTTTGCAAAAATGATGAATGCAAAGGCAAAGGAAATAGGGTGTATGAATACCAATTTCGTCACCCCGAACGGCTTACATGACGATGAGCATTACACAAGTGCATACGACCTTGCACTTATTGCCTGCTATGCAATGGAAAACGAGCTTTTCAGAGAAATAGTGGGAACGACCTACTATAAAGCCGAAAGCGGTGAGGTTACAAGAACACTTAAAAATAAAAACAAAATACTTTGGGAATATGAGGGCGGAAACGGTGTAAAGACGGGCTATACAATGAAAGCCGGGAAATGCCTTGTTTTCAGTTCAATGCGTGATTCAATGGAGATAGTGGGCGTTGTTTTGAATGCTCCCAATATGTTCATGGATGCAAAGGCGTTGCTTGATTTTGGCTTTGAAAATTATTCGATGGCTCGTGTTATGGCGGCAGATGAGACGGTCATAAGAACAAGGGTGTCGGGCGGAAGAAAAAATGTGTTGGCACTTTGCGTGAAAAATAATATAATGATACCCGTAAGCTGCAACGAGCAGACAACACTTACTCCCGGAATAAATGTTAAGGAGCATATAAAAGCACCGATAACAAAAGGCGATGTTTTAGGTACGCTGGAAATTTGGGAGGAGGATATATGCCTGTGCAGAAGTGAGCTTATAGCCAGCGAAGATATTGATGCGGTAAGCTTTGAATACTATTGGGAAAGAGTTATAAAACGCTTTATCGCATAGAACGGAAAGAGTTAAAATGCATACCGAGCCCCAAAATACAAAGATAAGATTGCAGAAATTCATGGCGGAGGCAGGAATTGCCTCACGAAGAAAATGCGAAGAATATATAAATCAGGGCAGAGTATATGTAAACGGGAAAGTCGCCGTTATAGGAACGGTGATAGATCCCGTTTTTGACTTTGTTGAGATGGACGGAAAAAGAGTCATAGTTGACGAAAAGAAAGCGGTAATACTTTTTAATAAGCCAAGGGGTGTTATTTGCAGTGCGACGGATCCAAAGGGCAGGGAAACCGTTATGGATTATTTTAAAAACTATCCCGTGCGTCTTTATAATGTGGGCAGGCTCGATTATGACTCCGAGGGGCTTATAGTCATGACGAATGACGGCG
The DNA here is from genome assembly GCA_045593465.1 of Clostridia bacterium. GTDB lineage: Bacteria > Bacillota > Clostridia > Christensenellales > CAG-138 > RGIG3096. The sequence continues at coordinate 693 of JAZNWT010000152.1, read as the reverse complement.
ATATAGCATATAAGATGATGCACCCGAAATTCGTTGTCGAAAAAACTTATTATGTTATATGCGAGAACGCTTTAAGCGAATCGGACATAAAAACACTTTCAGACGGTGTATTGCTTGATGACGGAATGACCGCACCTGCCGTTGTGTCTGATGTAGGAAAGACAAGAACGGGTAAAACGTCGTTTTTAATAACGATACATGAGGGCAGAAACAGACAGGTACGCCGCATGATGGAAAGCATAGGGCATGAAGTGCTGCAATTAAGGCGAGTGAGAATAGGCAATTTGAGGCTCGGCAATATTCAGGAAGGTCAGTGGCGTGAGCTTAGTGAAAAAGAAATCGAAGAATTGAGAAAATCACTCATGTGATTATTCAGATATCGATTGCATATAGGTGAGTGCCGTTTTTACGGCAGATGTAACTGCTCTCGAACTTATTGTTGCACCTGTTACTGCGTCAACCTCGCCGCCGTCTTTTTTTAGCTCTATCGGCAATACCATGCCTTTGAACTGCGAAGTGAAAGAAGCATCCTTTGTTTTTGCACCCAAGCCTGCGGTTTCCGCAAAATCGGCACCGCCGACCGAAATTCCCTGAACAACACCGCTTGTGTCCATGCCTACGGTTACTTCGATGTTGCCGCCGTAGCCCTTAACGGTTACCGTTGAAACATAGCCCAAAACCGTGCCGTTTGAA
>JAZNWT010000151.1:0-1677 GCA_045593465.1 Clostridia bacterium | reverse complement strand
ATATCGACCTTGACCAGATACATCTGCCCGATCCCGTGGAATTGGAGCTTGCTTCGCTCAAAAAGCGTATTGCAGACCTTGAGTCAAAGATTAAATAAAAATCTTCAGAAAAAATCAAACCATGGCTTTTCACTTGGAATTTGCCATGGTTTTTTGTTTCTTTTATTATTCAATAGTGATTCAACGCACACAACAACCTTTCAAAGCCCTCGATATCCACCGCTTCGGCACGTATGGTTTTGGGGAGATTGGCTTTTTCCAAAACCGCCTCTGCCTCGCTTCTTTGCATATTCATTGCCATGAGATTGTTTACAAGCGTTTTTCTTCGCATGGAAAAGGCACAGTTTAAAAGCTTCGCCATTTTATTGTTGTCGGTTACATTTTTATTGCATTCAAGATGCACGACCATTGAATCCACATCGGGCATGGGATAATAGTCGGACGGCGAAAGCTCCGCTATCTTTTTAATTGTACAGCTTCGCTTTGCAAGAACGGTGAGCGGTCCGTACTTTTTTGAACCCTCTTTCTCAAAAAAACGCTGACCTGCTTCTTTTTGAAGCATAAGCGTCATTGAGTCAATTCTTTGAGCATGGCAAAGCAGTTTTATGCATATGGGCGTTGTTACATAGTAGGGTAAGTTTGCAGCAACGGAAAAACGCTCGCCTTCAAAAAGCTTGTCCATGTCGGTATCGAGAAAATCCTCATGTAAAAGCTCAACCTTTGGAAGCTCATTTTTTATAACGTTCGCCATCTTTTCATCGATTTCGACAGCAATCACCTTTTTCGCACTCAAAGCAAGCTTTCCTGTGAGTGCACCCAAACCGGGCCCTATTTCAAGAACATTCTTTCCGTCTATGTTTGCAGCGGTTATTATTTTGTCCGCAGTATCTGAGTTTACAAGGAAATTCTGTCCAAGTGCCTTGTTTGGAGTTATTCCGTATTTTTTTAAAAGCTCTTTTGTATCCGTCATTTTTTCAGCTTTACCAGCACGGTAACATTTCTCTTTCTTCCCCAGCGTGTGCATTCTTTTTCGGTATTAAAGAATAAATCAAGCTGGTTTACACGTTTTCCGTTTTCAAAACGGTTTCTGAATGCACCTGTATCAAGTGCAGTGCCGTATCCGTAATTCTTAACATATATCTGTGAATAATATGGGATATACTGCGGAGTTACCGCTATTGTGCCAAGCTTCGGCACCGTTCCCATTGCCGTTATCGGGTCACCCGTATATGCGGTTATATAGTCCACCGTCATTTCCACCCAACCGTTTTTACCTGCAACGGGCGGCTCCTTATATTCACGCCATTCGCCCACATAGCTTGTCTGATAACGTATTTTCGAACCGACATTCGTTACCTGATCAATAGCTTCTTTTAAGACCACCTGATCCACTATCTCTCGTGAAAATTCAAAGCCGTCTTTATACGTTACACGGCGAGTTATGAGCTTTTCGCCGTTCTCGCCTGCGACAACGACCTTGCTCTGCCCCTTATACATACTTGAATCCTTGACTGTGACCTCATCGAACTCAAGCTCTTCATATGAGCTTTTATATTCTATCTCTACATCGGTATGCGTTATCTTCATGCCTGCTTCTATATCGGCAAATGTGAGTGCACTTATCTCATCGTCGGTATCATATTCAACACCTGCCATTGCAAGTGCATCGCCCACGGT
>JAZNWT010000150.1:0-6250 GCA_045593465.1 Clostridia bacterium | reverse complement strand
TGCTCTTGCAATCGCAACACGCTGCTGCTGACCGCCGCTTAACTGCTCGATATAGCGTTTTTCATAACCCTTAAGGTTTACAAGCTCAAGCATCTCGGTAACACGGCGTGTTATCTCGTCCTTGGGAACTTTTTTTATTTTTAAGCCGAAAGCCACATTATCGAAAACATTGAGATGAGGAAAAAGTGCATACTTTTGGAATACCGTATTAACCTTTCTCTTGTGCGGCGGAACGTCTTTTATATCCTTACCGTCCATCAAAACGGTACCCGATGTGGGCATAACAAAGCCTGCGATGATACGGAGCATCGTGGTTTTTCCGCAGCCCGACGGACCGAGAAGCGTCAAAAATTCGCCGTCCCTTATATAGAGGTTGATATTATCGAGAGCGTTATCGTCGCCGTAGCTCTTTTTTATATTTATAAGATCTATGAGATGGTTGCTCATAAGAAAACCCTCACTCAATAAATAATAATCAAAAATCAGAAACTCGGAGGAGTTGCCACCCACAAAACCTTTGCTTCACGCTTTGAGGTATTAACTATGCGGTGCATACAATTCGGTTTGAAACAAAAGCTGTCACCGTGCTTGACCTTATATTTACTGTCGCCGAGTATCAATGTTATACTGCCCGAAAGCACATATCCGAATTCCTCGCCCTCGTGCGGCTCATCATCATAACTGCTTCCGCCCGGTTGTAAGGTTATAAGAATCGGTTCGAGTGCGTTCTTTTGAGCATTCGGGACAAGCCAGCATATGGTTCTTCCGTCGTCCGCTTCTTCCTTTACAAACATATCGTCCGCCTTGAAAACAATCTTTTCCTCCGACTGCTCCGCAAAAAACGCAGAAAGGTTTGTGCCGAGTGCTTCAAGTATGTCAACAAGCGTTGCAATCGACGGTGAGGTAAGATTACGCTCAAGCTGTGAAATAAAGCCCTTTGAAAGCTCCGTCCTGTCCGCAAGCTCTTCTTGGGTAAGACCGAGTTTTATTCGTCTTTGCTTAATTTCCTTTCCGATATCCGTCATGAGTGTGCCTCCGAACTAATCGTGTTACTAAACTTTAAGTTTATATACGGTAAGAATGATTAAAACATCTTTCTACAAAAAAGTCAATATTATTTGTGCAGATATACTAAACTTTTTTATTAGTATTATATTCTGCATGACAAAACCGTGTAATTGGGGTATAATTTTCAGAAAAAGCAAGGGGTTTTTATGAACGTTCAAAGAGATGAAAACGGAAAAACGCTTGATGAATTTCTCGCAGAATATGATGTAAATGCATATGAGCACCCGTCCGTTACGGTTGATATGGCGGTATTTACTCTCAAAAAGGCGGATACGGGCTTTAAAATGGCAGTTCTGCTTATAAAACGCAGGAATCACCCAAGCATAGGAATGTATGCCATGCCCGGCGGATTCGTTGAAATGGACGAACCGATATATCAAGCCGCTTCAAGAGAGCTAATCGAAGAAACAGGTGTTGAGGGCTTGCATTTCCGTCAGTTCGGAACGTTCGGTGATTTAGACCGTGATCCGAGAACAAGAGTCATCTCCGTAGGTCATTATGCCGTTGCAAGCGAAGGCTCGCTTAAAATATGTGCAGGTGACGATGCCGCTTCTGCCGAGCTTTTTACAGTCAAAGCCGAAAAGATAGCAGAAAATGAATATAGAATCACATTGAACGGAAGCTGTACGCTTTCATTCAAAGCAAGCCTTAAATATGACGGTATGGGTTACATCATAAACCCGGTCGATGAAAGAACTCTTGCAAGTGACCACGATAAAATGCTGTTCTTGGCTCTTTGTGCCCTTGCAAATCATAAAAAAGAAGATATCGCTTCCCTCTTAGCATCACATAATGTAAGCCAAGAAGAAGCTTTAAATGCATTGGAGGAGGCAGTAGGACAGCTTCCAAACTGCCAAAATATCGGAATATGAACTACGAAACAGAAGCAAAACGCCGCATTGAGGAATATGCAGGCAAAAAAAATGCTCTCATACTTGCAATAGAAAGCTCGTGTGACGAAACCGCCGCCGCAGTAATAGAAAACGGCAGAAACGTGCTGTCAAACTCGGTATTCACGCAAATACCCATACACAAGCGTTACGGCGGAGTCGTTCCCGAAATCGCTTCACGCTCCCATGTCGAGAAAATATCCGGGGTTGTGTTTGATGCACTTACAACAGCCGATAAAACACTTGATGATATCAATGCAATCGCCGTCACCTGCGGTCCCGGGCTCGTGGGGGCATTGCTTGTCGGTGTCAACTACGCAAAAGGGCTTGCACTTGCAAAATCATTGCCCATAATAGGCGTTGACCATATCGCAGGGCACATTGCAGCAAACTATATATCGCATAAAGAGCTCGAACCCCCGTTTGTATGCCTTGTTGCATCGGGCGGACACAGCCACATAGTAAAGGTTTTGGATTATGATAAGTTCGAAGTCATGGGGCACACCCGTGACGATGCGGCAGGCGAAGCGTTTGACAAGGTCGCAAGGGCATTGGGGCTTTCATATCCCGGCGGTCCGCTTTTGGAAGCACTTGCAAAGGACGGCAATCCGACCGCCTACAGCTTTAAGTCCGCACTCAATGAAGACGATTCGTTTGAATTCAGCTTTTCGGGAATAAAGACCGCCGTTGTGAATGTTATGCACAACGCACAGCAAAAGAATGAAGAAATAAGCAAAGCCGATGTTGCGGCGTCATTCCAGCGTTCGGTTATAAATACGCTTGTTAAAAAGAGTATACACGCCGTAAAAATGAGCGGCATGAACAAGCTTGCACTCGCAGGCGGTGTAAGTGCGAATACTGCACTTAGAAACGCTTTAGAGGAGGCGGCACAAAAAGAAGGCATCGACTTTTACTGTCCCACGATGAAATACTGCACCGACAACGCCGCCATGATAGGCTGTGCAGGACACTACTCTTTGCTCAAAGGTCACTCGTCAAGCCTTGCTCTCAATGCGGACCCGTCCATGGGATTTTAGCATTATGCATACTGTTGATTATGTGGAAAAGCTCCCTTAAATCCCCATGAAACGGCACTTAAAGGTGTGGATAACTATGTGGAAAGTGTGGAAAGCTTGTCCTTTTATACATTGTATATACAAGATTTTATAACGTATAAAACATTAAAAACAACGATTTTTAGGGAAAAATAACCTTAAAGTGGTGTGAATATTTAGAATAAACACACATTTTGCTAAATATAATCACTTTGGGGTGATAATATGAAAAGCTCAGATATTACAAGGAAAATCGTCAACTCTTTGTGCATGGTGCTGTGTACTCTGACAGTCGCCATGCTCATTACTTTTTGGGTAAGCTCGGATAAAAATGAATCCGCCGCCCCTAAAGACAACGCTATGCAAACAATTCCGCCCACACCTGAGATAAAGCTGAACGGCCACACGATAGTTATAGACGCAGGACATGGCGGTAAGGACGGCGGTGCAGTCGGAAGCACAACTCAAACCGCCGAAGCAGGGCTCAACCTAAAGGTTGCAAAGGAGCTTGAAGCAATACTGAAAGATAATGGCTTTACCGTCATAATGACACGTGAAACCGATGATGCTCTCGGCAACACCAAGATGGCAGATATGCAAAAACGTAAGGAGATCATGAACGCCGACAGCGTCGATGCCGTCGTCAGTATACATATGAACAAATTTAATTACACACACATGATGTAACTTCTGTGGGGCTCTGCCCCACACCCCGGTGACTTTTTGTAAAAAGTCACCAAAAACAGGTGAAAAGTTGTATAGTCATAAACCCTCGTTCACGACAAGGTGAACGAGGGTTTTCCGTCTTTGGAGCTTCATATAGACAGGGGGACGGTTCTGTGTTCCTCCCGAGGATAAATACCCTCCAACTGTTTCCTCACTAAAAGGCAATTTTGTAACCGTAAGATTAGAAATTCCTACAAAAGGGGAATAGAACTGCTATGTACCAGCAAGCATCGCGTTTGGTCACCCAAACGCAGACTTGTCAGGAATATTCCTGAAACCTTTAAGGGATTGGGATTATCCCAACAAACTGCCTTTTGTCCCCAAAAGGCGATGCTTGCTGGTATGATTCTTTTACTCCTCAAGCCAAGCTTTAATTAATGTCTCTTTATTCCCATCAATTGCAACATATAGGCACCCACAATCAATTAAGTTATCAATATTCTTGTTTCGTTGGTCTATTGAGTATTCAAAGCACCACACATTATCTTCTGTAGAATGAGTGATCGCAATCAAGGTGTATTCGGATAGTTTCCCATCCCTATGGAACTCTTCTATTATGTTTGTGCCAATATCTACCGCATTTTTGTTAGTGCCTATTGATTCTATTTCTTGCAAAACCTCTTCATTAAAATCAATAGGAAACGGAATTTGATCCCACTCAATATTAAATCGATCTATTTCCGTAATATAAATATCTTCCATAATATCATTCTCCCTTGGTATGCTGCTATTTGAAATATTACTACATCCCACAAGTAAAATCAACAAAAGTATCAACGGCAATATTTTTCTCACTATTTTCCCTCCTTCAACCTTAAGATAAATCATAACTTGTGTAGCCAACTTCAACAATTGCTTTTTGCATATCTAAGAACTTACTTACAGCAGACTTACCTGCAATTAGATCCTTAAAAAAGCTCTTTTTGAAAACTACATTAGTTTTGGGTTTAGTGTAAAATGTAAATGATAATGTTGTAATATCTCTAGTTGCCACACATTTGCAAAATTCACTGCCTTTTTCCAAGGAAAAATTCTTTACACAATCACCAAAGTCAATGTAGATCTTCTCTCCAGCAGACTCCAGCGTTATACCCTCTTTTGTTACATCAATTACATTATGACAAATTAAATTATTCATATCAAATGCTCCTCTCTCATTACAGAACCGTCCCCTGTGTTATTCGTCCCCTGTCTTTTCCGCTGATTGGTTTTGATTAACACGCCATTCATTATAATCGGATTCGTAATAATACCAATTTTCCTTTAATAGAGGTCTTTGGTAAGTTAAAAATTGAACAGCAGATAAATCTCCCGTTCCGTCAACGGAATACACAAACCCTGCCTCAAACTCTTCTTTAAAGGGCTTTCTCCAAATATCAAAAATCACAACATTATTTGTTTTTTCAATGCAATGATACCCTGCCTTCTCCAATTCTTCAACGATTTCTTCAATTTTTGAAGACTGAAACAGCATAGGTTTACCAAATCTACCCTTGATCTCTGTCGGCTTCCACTCAATGTATACCGTACTCTCTTCCAACGATAGTAAATATGATGTGACATCATTGATCTGTTCATAGTCTTGTTCAAAATAAGCATCAACTTCATCTTCTTTAAGGTAATTTTTATCACAAGCTGTTAATCCTATCACTAATGTAAGTAAATAAATAACAGCTATACATTGTCGTTTAATAATCACACTTGCCACCTCTTTTTGAAACCACAAATTATAAAACATCGTCACCATAGACCTTCAGAACACAGGGGACGGTTCTGTGTGTTATTGGGAATTATCTAAAATTTTCTAACCACATTGAAACTTACCCCTGTCAAGCGACTAAGCTGACGAATAGAAACTCCTTTTTGTCGAAAAATCCTCAAATATAAATCTCGCTTACTAACTGGTGTCTATCAGAGGCGGTTCTATGATAGATTCTTGTGTTTACAATCGACTCTTTTCTGTCAACACACAGAACCGTCCCCTGTGTTAAAGACGAAGGTATGTGCTTTTGGGATTTTGTTGGGAGATGATAATATGCTGAAGTATAGTACAAAATGTCTAACGGTATTACTTACAATTGTATCTACTGTTTCACTAATTAATGTATTTGTCATGTATTGGCTACCAATCCGGATTCCCATTAGTTCTTTTTCTGCAGTTCGGCTTACAGCTGTTGCCTTTATAGAAAAGCGATACTATCTAATTCTTTTTAGCATATTGATTTGCGTATTATTGCTCTTATCGGCACTTTCTGTTAGACGGCAGTATGTCGTTTTGCCGAGTTTGTCACTCCTATATATGATATATGATTTTATTGTAGTAATGTCATTGTTAGTTGATGGTCTAGATGACGGTTACTGGAGAACATACATTATTTGGATAATAATATCAATCGCTCTTATTGTATTATTGTGTATCTATTGTTGGAATGGCTTGCGAAATCACTTGCATAGTCAGCATTAATCTTACAAACTACCAGCAAGCATCGCCTTTTGGGGACAAAAGGCAGA
>JAZNWT010000149.1:0-19323 GCA_045593465.1 Clostridia bacterium | reverse complement strand
AACACGTTTTTCATTGCCTGATGCACCTTTTTTGCTTGTTACGCATACCGTAACAACATTTGTGCCCTGCTTTTGTAAAATGCCGACCGCTTCATCAAGCGGCAAGCCCAAATACGACGTCAAACTGCCATTATCTCCTTTTCTTTGTCGGCCGTTATCTTATCGATTTCCTTTATCATTTCGTCAGTAAGCTTCTGTATATCGTCCTCAAGAATCTTCTGATCGTCCTCGGTTATCTCGCTGTCTTTACGCTGTTTTTTAACTGTTTCGACAGCATCGCGGCGTATTGAACGAATAGCAACCTTTGATTCCTCACCCTTTTTGCGAACGGTTTTACAGAGTTCCTTTCTTCTTTCTTCCGTAAGTTCGGGGAATACAAGTCTTATAAGCTTTCCGTCATTTGCAGGATTGATACCCAACTCCGAACGCTGTATCGCTTTTTCTATTGCACCTATCTGCGTTGCATCATAGGGAGCAATAACAAGCATTCTCGGTTCGGGAGAAGAAATGTTGCCTACCTGATTTACGGGAACACTGCTTCCGTAATAATCAACCATTATGCGGTCAAGCACCTGTGCATTTGCTCTTCCTGCACGCAAAGTTGCAAGATCACGTTCAAGCACGGATATAGTTTTCTTCATTTTATCTTTTGCCATTTCAATAACGTCCATTACTGTTACCTCCGTAATAATAATCATATATGTATTTTAATGGATTATCACAGAATGTACAAGTCAATTTTACACTATCTGTTTGACAGTTTTTTAAAACAGTGATAACATCTCAACAACAGGGCAAAGATTGTGACATTTTTATCAAAAATTTGTCATTTACTTAGCATCAAATCGATTTTAAGGAGCATTTTTATGCAGGCTGTTATTTTAGCTGCAGGTATGGGCAAACGCTTAAAGGAGCTTACAAAAGATTCTACAAAATGCATGATACGTGTAAACGGTGTAACGCTTATTGAACGTATGCTCTCCCAGCTTGACTCATTAAAGCTTGACAAAATAGTTATAGTGACGGGCTACCATGCACAGGAGCTTATAGATTATATTTCTTCCTTGAACACAAGTACGCCCATCGAGTTTGTCAATAATCCCATATACGATACAACAAACAATATATATTCTCTCTATCTTGCACGGCATCATCTTTTAAACGATGATACCTTGCTTTTGGAGTCAGACCTTATTTTTGAAGATGAAGCACTCACGTCGCTTGTAAATCACCCCTACCCTTCTCTTGCACTTGTTGCAAAGTTTGAAAGCTGGATGGACGGTACGGCAGTAACGATAGATGATGACAACAACATAATTCGTTTTATCGGCACTAACGGCTTTAAGTATGACGAAATAAAGTCCTACTACAAAACGGTAAACATATATAAATTCAGTAAGGAGTTTTCGGTAACGCACTATGTTCCGTTTTTGGAGGCATACAGCAAGGCTCTCGGCAACAACGAATACTACGAGCAGGTATTAAAGGTTATAATCAATCTCGAAAAGCCCGATATAAAGGCACTTGTGCTTGACGGCAATATAAGCTGGTACGAAATAGACGATATACAGGATCTCGATATTGCGGAATCCATATTTACGCCGTCCGTTTCAAACAAACTCACACTCATGCAAAGGCGTTACGGCGGATATTGGCGTTATCCCAAGCTTATAGACTTCTGCTACCTTGTAAACCCGTTTTACCCCTCACAGAAGCTTTTGGACGAAATAAAAGCCAACTTCGAAACACTTGTATGTGAATATCCGTCGGGTATGGCGGTAAATACGCTTTTGGCGGCAAAATATTTTGATATTCCGTCCGATATGATACTTGTTGGCAACGGTGCCGCCGAGCTTATAAAAGCACTCATGGAAAAGCTTGACGGTAAAGTGGGAATAACACTTCCCACCTTTGAGGAATATCCGCAAAGGTGCAATGAAAACGACACTGTTTTCTTCTGTCCGAAAAACCGTGACTTGTCATATACGGCAGGCGACCTTATCGAGTTTTTTGATGATAAGGATATATCTTCATTGCTTGTTATAAATCCCGATAACCCAAGCGGAAATTTCATTCCCCTTAAGGATATGCTCGCTTTAAGTGATTGGGCAAAAAACAAGGGCATCAAACTTATAATAGACGAATCGTTCATTGATTTTGCACGCTGCGAGAGTGACAATTCCGTACTCAAAAAAGAGCTTTTGTCAAATGCTCCCCACCTTGTACTCGTAAAGAGTATTTCAAAATCATTCGGCGTACCGGGGCTTCGTTTAGGCATACTTGCAAGTGCCGATACAACACTTATTGCAAAGCTGAAAAAGGAAGTTTCAATATGGAACATAAACTCCTTTGCCGAGTTCTATATGCAGATATTCGAAAAATACAAAAAAGACTACGCTTTGGCAATGGAACGTTTTAAGGATGTTCGAGATGAATATGTGAAATCGCTTTCAACAATAGATAAGCTTCGCATAATCCCCTCGCAGGCAAACTACATAATGTGCGAGCTTGTAAACACTTCTTTAACAGCACGCTCTCTTACGGAAAGGCTTTTGGACAAGTATCATATACTCATAAAAGACCTCTCGACCAAAAAAGGCATTTCGGGCGAATACATAAGGATCGCCGTGAAGAGAAGTGATGAAAACCAAAAGCTTGTTGATGCACTGGAAGAAGAATTGAGTTGATTGTTAAAAGCCCGAACTTAAGTTCTAAGTTCGGGCTTTTTGTAATGCTATCAATAAAACGAATCCAAAAGCTGATGTATTTCATACGGGCCGCTTATGAACTGCTGCTTTAATTCTTCTCTGCCACCCGTATATCTGTATTCCTGCATGACATTATACTTTCTGCCAAGGTCGGGATAGTCCGAGTTTACCATCCAGCGATATGTTCTTCTTTCCCTTGTGCTGTTTTCGTCAACCTCAAATATCGTTTCACCAAAGAGTGACGGTTCTCCGCCTGTGAGTCTAATCATTGTGGGCATGAAATTCTCATGAGATATGGGAGCTTTTGAAATAAGCGTTTCATCATGCGTTTCATTTGGCAATTTCATCATAAATACTGCCTGAACATCTGCATTGATATCGCCCACTTCCAAATCACCGTGGTCGCTCATAACAATTATTGTAGAATCGTTATACACGCCAAGCTCTTTCATTTTTTCTATATACACCTCAACCATGTGCATATATCCCCTTGTTTGTTCTCCAAGGTTCGTACCGCCGCTTTGGCCGCAGAAAGTTCCCTGTGATGTAACGGAATAAGGAGGATGTGCACCCCAGAGATACTGAAGCGTAACCCTGTTTTTATCTTCGCTGTCGATTTTCAGACCGGTTGCACGAAGCTCGCTGAGATAATTCCAGCGAAGCTTGATTGCACTTTGTGAATCCGCTTCGTTGCTGTATGTAACTATTTCATTCAAATCACTTGTATCCAGGAAGAAATGCTTTTTAAACGCAAACGGCATATATCTGTATGCGGCAAGCTTAAACAAAAGCGGAACTTTATCATAATTTACGGTAACTACGGTTTCCGATATTTTTAAGTTGGATATCTTGCCCTCCATGAGCGAGGCAGGATTTGCAATATACGGAGTTTCGTCGTAAAGATTGAACTCATATCCGTTATCCCTGAGCGTTTGATAGAAAAGCTCCGCCTTTTCGCTGTTCCAAGCGTCTTTAAAAAAATCACGGTATGACTTTTCAAAATCATATTCATGCCCCGTAAGCAGATATGTTGTTGACGGGAATGTGCCTACATACAAAGTATTATTGTTGTTATAGTATGTAAAATCCGAAAAACTGCTGAGCGAATCGGGATAAAGAGCAACCATTTCCTCTATTGCCTTGTTTGAAAGTGCATCAAGCAGGAATATAACAACATTGCCTTCTGATGCAAGAGAAAATTGGTCTTCAAGTGAAAGATATGCCTTCTCGCTCGTTGCCTTTTCCTGCTGTGTCATGCTTCCGATCATGCCGACAAGCTGCATTGCAACAAGTATTCCCGATAATGCAACCCAAATCTTTTTCGTTTCTTTTTTGGATATCAAGCATATAACTACGGGAATTAAAAGTATTGCTGTGCATATAGCAATATTCAAATTCGAATGTGCCGCATATTCATTCCAAAGCGGCTCGATACCGTTCAATGTGCCGAGATATTTATTGAGGAAATTTCCGTTTATATAGCTCATCAAGCCAAATCCCGTGAAAACGGAAAGTATTGTGCTTAACACCTTGCCCTTGAATATTGCACATATTGCCGCAACCACACCCGTAATAACGAGCATTGCAATCAAAAGTATCCAAATTATATCGATAAAATGGAATTTAAGATAATCGGTGTTTCCCATTATCATTTCAAGCGGTCCGAAAAACACATACATGAATATGGGCAGAAGTATGGGTAAAAGTGCGGTCAAAAAGCGGTTTAAATAACCGCTTTTGTTATCGTGATTTTGTTTTTTAACAGTACTTTTCATGTTTCCCCCGTCAGTTTATAAGTGTTCCGACTTCCTCGCCGCAAACCGCCTTGATTATGTTCTCTTTTTCTTTCATTGCAAAAACAAGTATGGGTATCTTCTGTTCACGGCAAAGTGTAATTGCCGTTATATCGGTTGCGTTTAAATTCTGCTCGATAACATCATCGTACGAAAGGTGGGTATAACGCTTTGCATCTTTAACGATTTTAGGATCTGCCGAATAAACAGCATCAACATTCTTTGCAAGCATTAAAACTTCACTGTTTGTTTCAGCCGCTTTTAAAGCCGCCGCAGTATCCGTACTGAAGAAAGGAACGCCTGTTCCGCCTGCAAATATTACGACCTTATTTTCATCAAGTGCTTTCAATGCATTTCTTGAGCAGTAACCGTCTGCAATTCTCGGCATATCGACCGATGACATTACAATGCAGTCAACGCCTTTCTTTTCAAGTGAATCCTTTACCGCAAGACTGTTTATAACAGTTGCAAGCATACCCATCTGGTCTGCACGGTTTCTGTCCATATCGCCGGAGCTTCTGCCTCTCCAGATATTGCCGCCACCCAACGTTACTCCCACTTGTACACCGAGTTTTGTAAGTTCAGCTATCTGCTCGGCTATTGCGTCAACAGCATCAAAGTCAACTGTTTCGCCCTTGCCGCCCATTGCTTCACCCGAAAGTTTTAATGATATACGCTTATATTTAAGTTCCATGATTTCCTCCTTAGTAATTACCTACCCTATATGATACCATATATAAACAAAAAAGACACCTAAAAAGGTGTCTTTATGCTTTAATATTTTTGTATCAGTCAAGTATAGCCAATACTATTGTAAGAACTGCGATAACGATTGCTGTTACGAGTGTTATCTTCTGAAGCTTTGTTTCACGGCTTGCAGCCTTACCGCGTGCTGTGAAGGACTGTGTATCACCACCGAAAGCACCGCCCAAGCCCGCACTCTTTGTCTGCTGCATAAGAACTACTGCAATAAGTACTACAGCACAAAGCACGATAACGATTATAATAGCAGTTTTAACACCTTCGGGTGCCGAAACGGGATTGCTTGCTTCTTCTGAGCCTGTGTCAACAGTAACTTCATCGCCGTCTACAGTAATTGTAACTTCGGGTTCTGCAGATGCGTCAAGAGCAGCTTCCGCCGTTGTTTCTACGACCGGTTCAACAGTTGCCATAACAGTTTCAGCCGTAGCTGCAGGTTCTGCTGTTTCTGCCATTGCAGCCGTGCCAAAGCAGAAAGCCAGTACCAACGCCAACATCAAAGATGCAAATTTAAAAGTCTTTTTCATAGTTCTTTACCTTTTCCTTCATGATTATGTGCATAACAACATCGCAGATTATATCACGCCTTAAGCGAAACTGCAAGCATTTTATGCAAGCAAAGTCGTTCCTGTCATCTCATCGGGCTTTTTGACACCCATAAGGTCAAGCAATGTGGGTGCAACATCCGACAGTCTGCCGTCCGCACGCAATTTTGCGTCAAGCCTGTCATTATCAACAAGTATGAACGGTACGGGGAGTGTTGTATGTGCCGTAAACGGTGTGCCGTCCTCTGCAACCATGAGTTCACAGTTGCCGTGGTCTGCTATTATGACCGCTCTGCCGCCGTTTTCGAGTATTGCCTCTATTACTTTGCCTAAGCACTCATCAACCGCATGAACCGCTTTAACTGCCGCATCCATAACACCTGTATGACCTACCATGTCGGGGTTTGCAAAGTTGAGTATCATTACATCGTACTTTTTGCTGTTGATGCGTTTAACTGCTTCCTCGGCTACCTCATAAGCACTCATCTCGGGCTTAAGGTCATACGTTGCAACCTTTGGTGACGGAATAAGTGCTCTGTCCTCACCCTCATTGGGTGCTTCAACTCCGCCGTTAAAGAAGAATGTAACGTGTGCATACTTCTCCGTTTCGGCAATACGAAGCTGTGTTTTATTAAGGCTCGCAAGATATTCACCCAATGTATTGTTTAGTGATTCGGGCTTGAATGCCACCTGCAATCTGTCTCCGAAAGTCTTGTCATACTGCGTCATTGAAACGTAATTTACTTTGAAGAAACCGTTTCTTCTTTCAAAACCGTCAAAGTCGGAGAAAATAAATGCTCTGCTTATTTCTCTTGCTCTATCGGGACGGAAGTTAAAGAATATAACGCTGTCATTTTCAGCTATTGTTGCCTTAGGCTTACCGTCCTTTGTTATAACAGTGGGAACAACAAATTCGTCCGTTACACCCTCATCATATGAAGACTGCATTGCACAAACTGCATTTTCGGAATAATTACCCTCACCGTATACCATTGCGGCATATGCTTTTTCAACACGCTCATAGCGGTTATCTCTGTCCATCGCATAGTAGCGGCCCATAACCGTTGCTATTTCACCGCCGCCGATTTCACAAAGCTTTGCTTCGAGCTGTTCGATAAATTCTTTACCGCTTTGGGGAGGTACGTCTCTGCCGTCCATAAAGCAATGAATATATATCTTCTTCAATCCGCTTTCATGACCGAGCTTTACGAGTGCATAAAGATGTTCAAGATGGCTGTGTACACCGCCATCACTTGTAAGTCCCATCAAGTGAAGTGCACTGTCATTCTTCTTGCAGTTTTCAACAGCACCCAAAAACTCTTTCTTTGTGAAGAAATCGCCGTCCTTTATTGACTTGGTTATGCGTGTAAGCTCCTGATAAACAATACGACCTGCACCTATGTTAAGGTGACCGACTTCGGAATTACCCATCTGGCCGTCGGGGAGGCCTACATCCTCACCCGAAGCCATTATCTGAGTATTGGGGTATTTGTTCATCAATTCCGTAACATTTTTTACTCCGTCGCACTTTATTGCATTGCCGTCACATTCGTATCTGCAGCCAAAGCCGTCGAGTATTATCAATGCTGTAAGTTTCTTATCCATTTTTCCCTCAATAATTTACTACGTTGGAGAAATCAACTGCCTTAAGGCTTGCACCGCCGATAAGACCGCCGTCTATCTCGCTCATTGCCATGAGCTCGCTTGCATTCTTGGGATTCATGCTTCCGCCGTACTGAATACGTACTGCATCTGCAACCGTATCGCCGTAAAGCTTTCTGATAACGCTTCTGATTACGCCGATAGTTTCGTTTGCCTGCTCGGAAGTTGCGGTTTTGCCTGTGCCGATAGCCCAAATGGGTTCATAAGCGATTATGAGGTTTGCAACATCACTGCCTTCGATACCTTCAAGATCCAAAGTTATCTGCTTTGTTACAAGCTCTGCTGTTTCGCCGTTTTCTCTCTGTTCAAGGCTTTCACCTACGCAGATGATGGGTGTGATGCCGTTTGCGATAGCTGCCTTTGCACGCATATTGACCGTTTCGTCTGTTTCACCGAAATACTGTCTGCGTTCGCTGTGACCGATTATTGCATATTCAGCACCGATGCACTTAAGCATTGCCGCACTGATTTCGCCTGTGAAAGCACCTTTTTCCGCCCAGTGAATGTTCTGTGCACCCACCTTGATGTTTGTGTCCTTTGTAAGCTCAACAGCCTTGTAAAGGTCAACAAAAGGAGGGCAAATAACCACATCACACTTTGCATCACGTACCAAGGGGATAAGTTCGTTTATAAGTGCCTCTGCCTCACAGGGAGTCATGTTCATTTTCCAGTTGCCTGCAATTATAGGTTTACGCATTTTCTGTTTTATCCTTTCAGATGTATTCTTGTCTTACGTTTTAATTATTTGTCGTTAAGTGCTGCAACGCCGGGAAGCTCGATACCTTCGAGGAATTCAAGGCTTGCACCACCGCCTGTTGAGATATGAGTCATCTGCTTTGCAAAGCCGAGCTTCTTAACTGCGGATGCAGAATCACCGCCGCCGATGATTGTTGTGCCGCTGCATTCTGCACAAGCTGCTGCAACAGCTGATGTTCCCTTTGCAAATGCTGCAAATTCAAATACGCCCATGGGTCCGTTCCAGATAACCGTCTTTGCATTCTTGATTTCGTTTGCAAAGAGTTCTCTTGTCTTTTCGCCGATATCAAGACCTTCCCAATCAGCGGGGATTTCCGTTGAATCAACAGTCTTATAATTTGCATCTTCCTTAAAGTCGTCAGCAACTACCGTGTCGATGGGGAGAAGAAGCTTTACGCCACGTTTTTCCGCATCAGCCATGAGTTCTTTTGCAAGCTCGATATTATCTGCATCAAGAAGCGACTTGCCGATTTCATAGCCCTTTGCCTTCAAGAATGTGTAAGCCATGCCGCCGCCGATAATGAGACTGTCGCACTTGCTCAAGAGATTCTTTATAACGCCGATCTTATCCTTAACTTTTGCACCGCCGAGGATCGCAACAAAGGGACGCTCGGGATTTTCAAGAGCTGCACCCATAACGGAAAGTTCTTTTCCGATAAGGAAGCCTGCTACTGCAGGAAGATACTTTGCGACTCCTGCTGTTGAAGCGTGTGCTCTGTGAACAGTGCCGAATGCATCGGAAACGAAAATTTCGGCTATGCTTGCAAGCTTCTTTGCAAATTCTTCGTCGTTCTTTTCTTCTTCTGCATAGAAACGAAGGTTTTCAAGCAAAAGAATTTCGCCCTCTTTAAGTGCGTTTGCTGCTGCTTCTACTTCTTCACCGATGCAGTCGTTAACAAAAGTTACCTTTGTGTCGGGGAGCAACTCAGCAAGTCTCTTTGCAACGGGTGCAAGTGACATTGCAGGATTCTTCTGTCCCTTAGGACGGCCGAGGTGTGAGCAAAGAATTACCTTTGCTTCGTTCTTCAAAAGGTACTCAACCGTGGGAAGTGCCGCTACTATACGCTTATCGTCCGTTACTTCCTGCTTATCGTTGAGGGGTACATTGTAGTCAACACGTACTAAGACACGCTTACCTTTTACGCATACATCTTCTACAGTTTTCTTTGCCATTGTTATTTATCCTCCTAAAATTAGATTTCGAGTTTCAGTATTATCATACTTTGTTTATTTTACCACAATTAAATCAAAATTCCACACTAATGTTTAAATCCTTAATATAACGCTTTTTTAAAATAAAGAGTCTGCCATAACAAATGTTATCAGCAGACCTTGTTTTTGTTTTATTTATCCTTGAAAGTGCGTACAAGATACATTACTGAGACGGTCAAAGCAAGCACTCCCAATACAAATATCAAAGTTTTCGTCATCTCGTTATCTATAAACTGCATTGCGGGATTTATGTAGTCAATAACGGAAAATACAAGCATCATTACCGCAATCACTATGCACAGATTAGGCAATACTGTCTTTAACAGTTTCTTCATACAGCCAATATTCCCCCTCTCACTCAAAATCGGTTACCATGATTATGTCACTGCTTTGACGGCAAGTAGTTCCCTGATGATCGTTTATCATAGTGTCATACATGACCATGCACGAGGTTCTTCCCCCGTCAAGATTGTACGCCGCTTTGCAGCCCATTTCTTCAAACAGTGCCGCCAAGCCTTTAAGAGTCAACCCATCGGAACCGTTTGCACCGCGTCCGTCAACAACTACAAAGCAATAATGTCCGGGTTCGTAATAGCCTATTGCCGTTCTCGGGTTTTCGCCCGATATGCGGCTGTTGAATTTAGTTAGGGCTTTTCCGTTTTCGTCCATAAGATTAGGGCCGAAATCCCACGCCTGATATGCACCCTTTTCCATTTCCGTCTTGCCGTCAAACTCATTTTCTCTCATAACTTTCATAACACCGTCGTTGTAAATAACGCAAATGTCGTTATATGTTGAGTCACGGTACAAAACACCGTTTCGTATAACGGCACTTTTACCTCTGGCACCGTAATAATCACCCGATATCGCACAAACCGCTTCATTTTCTTTGGCAATATTTATAGGGAATTCTGTTATACCCCTACCGTATGTACCATCGGCAAATGCCGTTTTGAAATAAGTCATTTTTCTTACATAGATATCCTGAACGTAATATCTTAAACCGTCAACAACGTGATATGACAGTTCAACGCTTATATTTTTGCTCTTATAGGTCGTTTCTGTCTTTTCAATATTATCCCCTGTTAAGAACACACCGTCAAAGAAAAACTGCGTGTCACTTTCAATTTCGGGAAGCATGGATACAATGGGAATGTTTGTCGGTTTTGGGGTGGGCGTTGACAACGCTATCGGAGTTTCTTGAACTATCGGCTTTCCCACTTGAGGGAGTGCATGGTGAAAAAGTGCGAAAACAACAAGACCTACACCCACAAGCAACACATCGGTTATAACGGTTGCAAAAACTTTCCTTTTTGTGCTTGTAATTTTTTTCTTTTCACGTGTGCTTTTCTGCTTGGTATTTTCCCTTTTTTCAGGCTTGTCCTCTTGCTTTATTTCTTGAGAACGTTCTTCTTCATCGCAATTTTCGGCATCACGTTCTAAATCCGACTCTGCATTTTCGGACTCCGAATTTTCAGGTTCTTCGATAACTTCCGTATCGAGCTCACCGGCTTCGATGTCGTCTATGTCTGATTCGATTTTTCGCGATACACTTTTTCCAAGCGTTGTTATGTTTATTCTCATAATTCGCTTTAGCTTCTTCCCTTATGTTTTTTATTTCAATACTTTTATTTAGCTTTCTTTCTGAATACCAATCTTCCCTGTACGAAGAAATTCACAACAAAAAGCGATATTTCAACAAGTATCTTTGCAAGCGGCAAAGACATATTAAGCACTATGTTGAGAAGTCTTAGGAGCAAATAGTTTGCCGCAAGTATAACAGCCGATAAAGCACCGTACTTTAAAATTGACGGCAACAGCTTCTCATGGCTGTGGAAAACAGCTTTTCTGTTTATGATGAAATTACAGCTTGAGCTTATAAGTCTTGCCGCAACCGTACTTACAAGAAGCGACATCTCATCGCCCAATGACTCCACCAACAGCGAACGAAATACCAAGAGCAGTATAAAATCTATGATGAATGCCAAAAACGACGAGCTTGCAAACTTCAAAATGCACATATAAATTCTGAATGAATCCTTGAA
Organism: Clostridia bacterium; assembly: GCA_045593465.1. Taxonomy (GTDB): domain Bacteria; phylum Bacillota; class Clostridia; order Christensenellales; family CAG-138; genus RGIG3096. The sequence goes on along the minus strand of JAZNWT010000149.1, from coordinate 7,843 downwards.
CTTATTGAAGTGGGAATGCGAGTTGTCATCATAGTATACGGTGGCTATGGGAATCTCGATAATTTCAATCTCGTTCTCGGCGGCATAAAGAAGCATATTTATCTCATACTCATACCGCTCACCTTTTATATTCAGGAACTCTTCAAAATGTTTTCTGCCAAATGCACGAAGCCCCGTTTGAGTATCCCTAACCTTTACTCCGCTTGCCGCCGCAAACACATGACGTGTAACAGTATTTCCGAAACGACTCCTAAACGGCACATCACCTTCAAACAATCTGCCTCCTAAAGCAAGTGCTTCCTTGTTTTCAATGAACGTATCTTTAAGCCGCATTATGTCATCGAATTTGTGCTGACCGTCAGCATCGGCAGTTATTATACCTTCACACTGAGGCATATTGTCTTTTATGTGTGCTATGGCAGTTTTAAGTGCCCTGCCCTTGCCGCAATTTACGGTATGGTTCAAAAGCGTTACATAGGGCGGAAGCTGTGAAAATATACTTTCAAATTCACTTCCACTACCGTCATTTACAACTACTATTTCAATATCTTTTATTCCCTCAAACTCAGAAACAAGCTTTAAAAGCTTATCTTCGGGTTTATACGCAGGTATTAAAACCGCTACACTCATATTTTTATTTTCCCCTTTATTACATACTGCACTATTGCAGCACATTCTCTTAAATAATTGTTCGATGCAATATACCATGCATCACGAGTCCCGGTGCCCTGTATATTCAACCCCAAAGACTGTGCAGTCTTTTGGGAGCGAAACACGTGAAAGTTATTCGTAATGAACAAACACTCCTGTTCATTCACCGACATTTCGTTTAAAATCCGCCTTGAGAACATGAAATTCTCATAAGTGCTTTTCGACTCATCTTCAAGCGTTATCCGCTCACTGTCAATACCCAAGCCTACAAGATATTCTTGCATTGCCTCGGCTTCAGTTCTGCGTGCAGCCTTTACAAGCCCTCCCGAAAGTATTGCTCTGCAGTTTGGATTTGCTTTTAAATAATCCGCCGCACCGTCGAGCCTTAGTTTCAACGTGGGAAGCATTTTTTCGCCCTTGAGCCCCATTCCCAAAACTATGAGTACTTTTGCCGTTTTACAGTTCTGCCTTGAACCGAATTTGTGCAAAAATACGGACAAGCTTACAATAAACGCAAAAAACATTACATATGCCGCCGCACCTAAGTACATAAGCACACGTGTAAGTGCATACGCTGTCAGCATTTCAAAAAGCACGGCACATATAAGCATGGGCAGCGATAAAACTATCGGAAGAACGCTTCCCATGTTAGGTTTTGTAATAAAAAGTGCAAATAAACCGTTGCAAAACAACACTGCACCCATAAAAAACAAAATGAGTTTTACTGTCCACATTTGATTATTATACCACATACGACAAATATATTAAACATTCGCATTTTTAAAACATAATTAAAATATTATGTCACTTTATTATTACTTTATTATCATTTTCTTATTACTTTATATGATTGTAAAAGCCTCTTTGTCATGTTACAATAGAAGTAATATGCGGAGGTAAACTATGGCAAGTTTTATAGACAAACTCCTCGGTAATACAGCCGAGGCACAAATCAAAAAATTAAAGCCCATGCTGGCTAAAATAAATGCACAGGAAGAAGCTGTTCATGCTTTGAGCAATGAAGCACTCCGTGCAAAAACAGATGAATTCAAAAAAAGAGTTGCAAACGGCGAATCGCTTGACAGCATACTCCCCGAAGCTTTTGCCGTTGTTCGTGAAGCGGCTCTTCGTACGATAGGTCAACGTCATTATGACGTTCAGATGATTGGCGGCATGGTGCTTCATCAGGGACGTATTGCGGAAATGAAAACAGGTGAAGGTAAAACCATCACCGAAACGCTCCCTGCCTACCTCAACGCACTTACAGGCAAGGGCGTGCATATCGTTACCGTAAACGATTACCTTGCAAAGCGTGACGCACAGTGGATGGGCAAGATATATAAATTTTTGGGACTCAGTGTCGGCTGTATCGTTCACGACTTGGATAACGACGAAAGACGTGAAGCTTACAACTGTGACATAACATATGGCACAAACAACGAGTTCGGTTTTGACTATCTGCGTGATAACATGGTGGTTTACCGAGAACAGATGGTACAGCGTGAACTTAATTTTGCAATAGTTGACGAGGTTGACTCAATTCTCATTGACGAAGCCAGAACTCCGCTTATCATTTCGGGACATGGCGAAAAGTCCACCGATATGTACGAAATAGCGGATAAATTCGTCCGCACGCTCACTCGCGGCGAAAATATAATCAAAAAGACAAAATCCGAGCTTATGATGGGCGAAGAACAGGAAGAAAGCGGCGACTATATGGTCGATATAAAAGCACGCTCCATAATGCTCACACAGCAGGGTGTTTCAAAGCTTGAAAAATATTTCAATATAGACGATGTAAGCAAGCCCGAACACAGCGAGCTCAACCACCATGTCAATCAGGCTTTGAAGGCTCATGCACTCTTTACTCTCGACAAAGACTATGTTGTTCAGGACGGCAAGGTTTTGATTGTTGACGAGTTTACGGGCAGACTCATGTTCGGCAGACGTTACAGCGACGGGCTTCATCAGGCACTCGAAGCAAAAGAGCATGTAAAGGTTGAACGTGAAAACAAAACGCTTGCAACAATAACATTCCAGAACTATTTCAGAATGTATAAAAAGCTTGCAGGCATGACGGGTACCGCAAAAACGGAAGAAGCGGAATTCCAAAGCATATACGACCTTGACGTTGTTGAAGTACCCACAAACAAACCGCTCAAAAGAGTTGATAATAACGACGTTATATATTCAAGCGAAAAAGGCAAGTTCGCTGCCGTCGTCAATGAAATAATAAAAGTACACGAAACAGGTCAGCCCATACTCGTGGGTACTGTATCCGTCGAAAAGAGTGAGTTGCTTTCCCATATGCTTAAAATGAAAGGCATAAAACATGAAGTTTTGAACGCAAAGCTCCATGCAAAGGAAGCGGAGATAGTTGCACAGGCAGGTAAATACGGCAAGGTCACAATAGCCACAAACATGGCAGGCCGCGGTACCGATATACTCTTGGGCGGTAACCCCGAGTTTATGGCACGCACAGAGCTTAAGCAAAACGGTATGGCTGAAGACCTCATAGAAGAAGCAACAGGTCACGCAGATACCGATAACGAAGAAATTTTGGAAGCACGCAAGCAGTATGCTGAAGCTTATGCACGATACAGTGCAATAACAAAAGAAGAACACGACAAAGTAGCCTCGGTCGGCGGACTTCACATTATAGGCACGGAGCGTCATGAATCAAGACGTATAGACAATCAGCTTCGAGGCCGTGCAGGCCGTCAGGGTGATCCCGGTTCCACACGTTTCTACATTTCGTTGGAAGACGAACTCATGCAGCGTTTCGGCGGTGAGCGTATAAAAATGGTAATGGACAGACTCAATCCGGCAGACGATATCCCCCTTGACCTCGGCATACTTTCAAAGCAGATCGAGGGTGCACAAAAGCGTGTTGAATCCCACAACTTCGATATAAGAAAGAATGTTCTTCAGTATGACGATGTAATGAACAAGCAGCGTGAGATAATATACGGTCAGCGTCGCAGTGTTTTAATGGGCGAAGATATTCACTCTTCAATTATGCAGATGGTTGAAGAATGTGTTGATGCAAGAGTTATGCAGTTCTTCAATCCGCACATGAAAGCATCCGATTGGGATTATGAAAGCTACAAAGCTGAAATAGCCGCACTTTCAGGGCTGAATCTTGAAAATGCACTCGATAACTGCAAGAGCATCGAAGATATAAAGACAGTATCAAAGGATGCACTCTTGAAATATTACGATGTGCGTGAACAAAACATAGCCGACACGGTAAAAGAGCTTGGTGAAGGTCCCGATATGCGTGAAATAGAACGTGTAGTACTCCTTCGTGCGGTTGACTCGCACTGGATGGACCATATAGACGCAATGGATCAGCTCCGTCAGGGCATAGGCTTGCAGGCACTCGGTCAGCAAGATCCCGTTGTTGCTTACAGAAATGCAGGCTTTGATATGTTTGACGATATGGTTGCAGGCATACGTGAGCAAACAGTGAGAGGCGTTTATCATGTAACCTTGCAGGCAGCTCCTCAAAAGCGTGAACAGCTTGCAAAGCCCCTCGAAACACAGGGCGATTCAAAGCCCCAGCCCAAGCGAGTAAGCAATGAAATAGGCAGAAACGACCCCTGCCCCTGCGGAAGCGGTAAAAAATACAAGCAGTGCTGCGGCAGAAAATAAGCAAAAATTTTATTTTGGAAAATAAGACAGAATAACACTGAAACAAATGTTTTAAACATAACTTAAATACACAGTAAAGGATGTGAGATAAGTGGTACAGTTGGACGAATATAAGCAGCAGCTTAACGAAACAATTGCTATCTTAAACGAGGCAGGTGGGTCTCTTTGACCTCGCCAAACTGGAAGAGGAAAAGAGCGAGCTTGAAAAGTCAATGGAAGCTCCTGATTTTTGGGACGATGTTGACAATGCAAACAAAGTAAATCAAAGGATTAAAATACTTTCTTCAAAGCTTGATAAGTACGCTTCGCTTCAGGCAAGTGCCGAAGATATCGAAACGCTTATTTTAATGGCTGACGAAGAAGAGGACGAAAGCCTCATTGATGAGATCAAAAGCGAAATAGAACAGTTCGGCAAGGCAGTTCAGGCTTTAAAGCTTGAAACATTGCTCAAGGGTGAATATGATTCAAGCAATGCCGTTTTGTCGCTTCACGCAGGTGCAGGCGGCACGGAAGCTCAGGATTGGGTACAGATGCTCTACCGTATGTATTCACGCTATTGTGAAAACAAAGGCTACAGCGTAAAAGTGCTTGACCTTTTGGACGGTGACGATGCAGGTATAAAGAGCGTTACTTTTGAGGTTGACGGAGAGAATGCTTACGGTTATCTTAAAGCCGAAAAGGGCGTTCACCGTTTAGTACGCATCTCCCCCTTCGATTCATCGGGAAGACGGCACACATCGTTTGCATCACTTGATGTTACTCCGATTTTCGATGATGATAACGACAGCATCGAAATAAATATGGACGATCTTAGAATAGACACATACCGTTCAAGCGGTGCAGGCGGTCAGCACGTTAACAAAACAAGCTCCGCTATCCGTATAACGCATTTGCCCACCGGCATAGTTGTTCAGTGCCAGAACGAACGCAGTCAGCTTCAAAACAAAGAAATGGCAATGCGTATGCTTCGCGGTAAGCTGCTTGAGGTTCAGGAACGTGAACGCATGGAGCAGATGAGTGAAATCAAGGGCGAAATGAAGAAAATCGAATGGGGCAGTCAGATCCGCTCATATGTTTTCCAACCCTACACAATGGTAAAAGACCATCGAACGGGCGTTGAAAACGGAAATATTCAAGCGGTTATGGACGGCGATCTTGATGCTTACATCAATGCATTCTTGGTTCAGTCATGACTCTATCCCTTTGGTTTGAAAAGCTGTATGTGACGATTATCACATACATACCAATAAGTAAATTAGGGCTTTGTGCGGCTATTGCCTTAGCCCTTTTTTCGTTATTCTTTTTAGTGCATTTTATATTAAAAAAATCCGCCGAGTTTAACGTCCTGCGGTTTTTATCGCTCTCATGCCTTATTGCATGGATATATTTTATTTCTGATGCAACGGTACTGTCACGACTTTCGTTTGAAAACGCAAACTACGGGCTTAATCTTCAGCTTTTCACGCCCAACCCCGAGGGAATGTTCAGCACAATTATCACCGCACTTTACAATGCTCTCATGTTTGCTTTGCCGGCTTTGCTTTTACCTTTTATATCGAAAGCGTTTAAACGGTTTTACATAACCGTTCCCCTGTGCATAGCTTTGGGAATTGCCGTTGAAGCAAGTCAACTATTTTTTAAAGTGGGAATGTGCGAGCTTGACGATGTTGTGTATTACGGCATCGGGGCAATTACAGGCTTCCTGCTCTCCCCTGTTATCTCACGTTTAATATCAAAAAACAAAGCTCAATAAGCAATAACAGCGGTTGTGTAGTCAACTGCTTTTTTCAATTCGTCGGGTGCTATCTCTATTTGGTATCCAATCTTGCCTGCACTCAAATAAACAACGTCATAAAGCAATACTGTATCATGCATAACCGTTATAAACTGTTTTTTCATGCCAATTGGCGAACATCCGCCGTGAACATATCCTGTCAGCGGCAAAAGCTCTTTCTGCTTTATCATCTCAACCGATTTCTCCCCCACTGCCCTTGCCGCCGCCTTTAAATCAAGCTCCATTGATACGGGAATGCAAAACACATAATACTGTCGGCTCTTTGCAACAGTTACAAGCGTTTTAAACACCCTGCCGCATTCTTCGCCGAGTACCGACGCAACCTCAATGCCGCTTATCGCATTTGTGTTTGAATAATCACGCATTTTATACGGTATTTTCTTTTGATCAAGTATTCTGCATACATTCGTTTTTTCAGCCATAATAACACAACCTCATGCGAGTTTTAACAGTAGAACTATCAATAATACTCGCTGTCTTCAAAAAGAAGCTCACCCTTTTCGTTATATATTTCCGTCATGCCGATCGCCATATCTTCTGCCATCTCACCTTCGCTTACCACTGTAACACCGCCTGCCAATGTGCGATACTTCCAATTAAACGAATCGACGGCTTCAATATACATACTGACGGTATCGCCGTATTTTACATCGTATTCTTCATTAAGTGTGGTTCTGTAATAAAGCGGTGCTGTATGCTCATCTTTGTTAAGTAAAATACGCTTTACTTCTTTATCATTTACGTGTATTGAAAGCTCGACCTTTTTAAATTCAAAATCTGCATCTTCTGAATGTATCTCTGCTATCATGTCACCTTCAAGCGTAAACTTCGGAACCTCTTTTTCAAGCGTTGAACCGTACGAGCCTGCAAATTCAGCATATATATCAGCTAAATACTTATATTTCGGTGATGCATCAAAGTCTACAGCTTCTGCACGAACTTTATCTCCATCCTTAAATATAAACTGCGAAACCGCTATCTTATCAGCAAAAGAAGCTTCGATACTTCCCGTAAATGTGCCGTTCTCAAGCGTCATTGGATACTCCGTGCCGTTACAGACAAAAAACGCCTCGGTAGTTGTACTGTATTCCTTGGGAGCTACACAAACTTTTACCGTAACATTGCGGTTTTGTCTATCTTCATTCACATATTCCCAATCATATGACGCAAGTATACTTGCCTGCTCCTCTTGACTGTGTTTAATAAATGATTCCAATTCATTTATTTTGTTTGCAAGATCATTCTGAGTATTCGTAAGCTTTAATGAAAGTTCCTCGATTTCGCCGCCAAGATTGATAATCATTATGAGCATGACCACCGAAAGTAACAGTGATATTATCGCCGCTTTTTTCATGACCGTATTTCCTTTCTTTTTGACAAGAATATTATATCATACTTTTAGTCGCAGTTGCTTTAAATATTGTTTTTTATCATCGCTTATACGGTAACTTTCAACTGCTTTTTGTATGGTTTTGTTATGGGTAAACACATCAAGCCGTTTCTCCGTAATATACTGAATAATACTGTCATACTGCTTTGCAAGTGCGGTTGCGAAATACCACGCTTTCATCATTTTTATGTAATACTCTTCCGAAGTTACGCTTGCTACCATTCTCGACCACTCGTCCGAAAACTGTTCGTCAAGATAGTAATTCATAAGCATTTTTATTGCAAACCGTACAGTATAAGTATGCTCACTCCTTATCCACTCTCTAATTTTAACCGTTAGCTTATCGGTATTCT
>JAZNWT010000148.1:0-9906 GCA_045593465.1 Clostridia bacterium | reverse complement strand
ATCCGATTTCGGGTGGCAGTGAGGGTGTCCATAGGCTTCCTCCGGGCTTTTTTCTTACAGGATACCCGGAAAATCTGGACAAAGTAGGCTATGCATGCTACTATATAGGCTATGTATAGTCTAAACAGAGGGGGCAGAAATAATGCAAAAAACTTGTACTTTTTTTGGGCATAGAGATTGTCATGAATCCATAAAACAAGAGCTATATACAGCAGTAGAACAGTTGATACTTACTCAAGGAGTTGAAATATTTTATGTAGGTAACCAAGGTAGTTTCGATTATTATGCTCGCAGTATATTGCATGATTTAAAAGAGAAATATCCGCATATCACTTATTTTGTCGTTTTGGCTTATCTATCTAATGATAAAATGAGATATGCAGATTATACAAACACGATATTCCCTGAAGGATTGGAAAAAGTCCCTCCACGTTTTGCAATTTCATGGAGGAATAAATGGCTTATAAAACAATCTCAATTTGTGGTTTCATATGTACGGTTTAATTGGGGTGGAGCGGCTCAATTTACGGAAATGGCACAAAGACAGGGAAAAACGATAATAAAGATTTAAAAATCAAAACCACATCATGGCAGACAGGGAAAAAGGGGAAATATGTTAAAGTCACTGCGTGACTTTAACATAAGTTAATAATGAATAATGAATAGTGAATAGTGAACGAAAAAACTCCGCAAAAATGCGGAGTTTTCACATAACTTATTCACTATTACTTTTAACTTATAACTTCAAGTTATAACTTCAAGCCGCAGGGCTTACAATTTTCTCTCCCTCAGTCACCTTACGGTGCCAGCTCCCTCATCAGAGGGAACCAATGTTTGTGCTATCTATTAACTCATCGATAAAAGATAATATGTTTTTTTACAGCACCATAAGTTAATAGTCAATAATAAACGAAAAAACTCCGCAAAAAAGCGGAGTTTTCACATAACTTATTCACTATTACTTCTAACTTATAACTTCAAGTTATAACTTCAAGCCGCAGGCTTACAGTCCCATTTCTTCTTTTACTTCCTTGAAGCACTTGACTGCAAAATCGAGGTCTTCCTTTGTGTGGCCTGCACTTACCTGTGTTCTGATTCTTGCCTTGCCCATGGGTACTACGGGATAGCAGAAGCCGACAACGTAAACGCCCTTTTCAAGCATACGTGCCGCAAACTCCTGAGTTACCTTTGCGTCATAGAGCATAACAGGGACGATGGGGTGTGTACCGTCGAGTACATCAAGACCTATCTTGAGTATTTCGCTTCTGAAATATTCTGCATTTTCGTGTACCTTGTCACGAAGTGCTGTTGATTCCATGAGCATATCGAGTGTTTTTATTGCCGCTGCACAGATTGCAGGAGCAACAGTGTTTGAGAAAAGATAAGGTCTTGACTTCTGACGAAGCAAATCAACGATTTCCTTGCGTGCCGCCGTATAGCCGCCGCTTGCACCGCCGAGAGCCTTGCCGAGTGTTCCCGTTATAATATCGACTCTGCCCATAACATCGCAGTATTCGTGTGTGCCTCTGCCGTTTTTGCCCATGAAGCCGACGGAGTGACTGTCATCGACCATCACGAGTGCACCGTATTCGTCCGCAAGGTCGCAGATGCTCTTTAAGTCTGCAATATAACCGTCCATGGAGAAAACACCGTCGGTTGCGATAAGCTTTATACGTGCGTCCTTTGCTTCCTCAAGACATTCTCTCAATGATTCCATGTTATTGTTCTTGTAACGGAAACGCTTTGCTTTGCAAAGTCTGATACCGTCAATTATGCTTGCATGGTTGAGCTCGTCGGAGATAACGGCGTCCTCTGCCGTGAGAAGAGTTTCAAACAAACCGCCGTTTGCATCAAAGCAGGAAGAATAAAGTATTACATCTTCCATCTGTAAGAATTCTGCTATTTTTGCTTCGAGGTCTTTATGTATCTGCTGTGTTCCGCAAATGAAACGAACCGATGAAAGACCGAAGCCCCATTTATCATAGCTTGCCTTTGCGGCGTTTATTATCTCGCTGTTATCGGAAAGTCCGAGATAGTTATTTGCACACATATTAACAACGCCGTTTGTAACAGTTGTATCTATTCTCGACTTCTGCGGAGTTGTTATTATTCTCTCGTTTTTATATGTGCCTGCTTCCTTAATGGAATTTATCTCATTCTGAATTATCTGTAATGCTTCTTTCATGGTGTGCTCCTTTTATTATTTTGTCCAATCAAGTATAACTTTGCCCGACTTACCGCTGTTCATAGCTTCAAAGCCCTTTTCAAAGTCTGTATAGTGGAATCTGTGTGTGATAACGGGAGTAAGGTCAAGCCCTGCTTCAACCATTGCCATCATCTTGTACCATGTTTCAAACATCTTTCTGCCGTATACACCCTGGAGCGTTAAGCCCTTGAATATAACGTCGTTCCAGTCGATAACCGTGCCCGGGCCCGCAATGCCCAAAAGTGCAACATTACCGCCGTTACGCATAAGCTTTAAGAGCTGGTTCAAAGCTGTGCCGTTGCCGCTCATTTCCATGCCAACGTCAAAGCCCTCTACTATGTTAAGACGCTTCATTGCATCTTCGACAGTTTCCTGTGAAAGGTTGACTGCGGCATCTGCACCCATCTTCTTTGCAAGGTCAAGACGATACTGGTTAACGTCTGTTATAACTATGCGTCTTGCACCGTTCTGACGTGCTATGCCGACCGCCATTATGCCGATGGGGCCTGCACCCGTTATGAGAACGTCCTCACCCGTAACATCGAACATTACGGCTGTGTGAGTCGCATTGCCGTATGCGTCAAAGAATGAAACAACATCCTCATCCATTCCGTCGGGTATGGGTATTACGTTTGTTTCGGGTATGCAGAGGTACTGTGCAAACGCACCGTCACGCTCAACGCCTACGCCCTTTGTTTCCTTGCACCAATGACCGTTGCCTGCACGGCAGTTGCGGCAGTGATGGCAAACGATGTGACCTTCGCCCGATACTATCTGACCGATTTTATAATCTACAACTCCGGGGCCGAGTGCGGCTATTTCGCCGACATATTCATGACCTATTACACGGGGAGTAACTATTTTCTGCTGACTCCATGCATCCCAGTTATAAATGTGTACATCGGTACCGCATATTGCTGTCTTATGGATTTTGATGAGAACTTCGCCTATGCCCGGCACGGGTACGGGTACTTGGGTAAGTGTAAGCCCCTTAGCTGCTTCCGTTTTCACAAGAGCATCCATCATTGTAGGAAATTTCATGTTGTTTCTCCTTAATTTTTATAAAATTCTTTTTAATCATGCTTTGCATGAACTATGCTTTTTTATAACTGCATCGTTAATTTTTAATCATTCTGATATTATACCATCTATTGCATAATTTGTCTTGCCCATGACCTCATTTTGTCATAATTTTTTCGGCGGCATTTCTTTTCAGCCTCTTAGTTTTTCTTTTACCGCATCAAAAGCGTATGTTTGACAAAAATATTATGGAATGTTAGCATTATTCAAGGAATTTTGATATAAGGAGAGACTTTCGATGCTTCAGGAAAACGCACGCGGACATAAATCCTCAATGCTTAGTGATTTCATACTCATGACAGTTATGCTCGTTGTAATACTTTTCATGCGGGTAATATATAATTTTGTCTTGACGCTTCCGTATCATGAAGTGTTTATAGCATTGATATTTGCAATTTTGGTTGCTTTTTTGATTCTGATATACAAAAAGCGTATAGTTTCATACCGTTACACGGTATTTTCACACTATGCTGATCCCGATGAGAATAAGGTAACTTTCGTTGACGATGACGGCAACGAGCTTGATATGTTCGGTGACCCCGTAAAAAAAGACGAGCAGGAGCTTGATGCATACGGAGATCCCGTAAAGAAAGATAAAGGTCCCGAAATAGGCACGCTTGTATTTGAACGCATGGTTGGCGACAAGGGCAAAATAGCGGAAGTTATAGAGCCTGAAAATGTACTTGGCATATTCAACCCCGATGAAGCGATTCCCGAAGAATTTAAAATCAAACGCTCCATGAGCATGACGGTTTTATCAAGAAAAACGGCTCATAAAATAGTTTACGCCTCGAAAAAAGGACATGACTGCATTTATTTCCACCCCTCGGAGAATTTTATAACCACATTAAGAAAGACTCTCGATAAATGAATCATTTAAGCAATGATGTTTCCGATATGCTCAAAAGCTATGCCGAAAATATGCCTGCACGCTTCCATATGCCGGGGCATAAGGGCATGGATTCTTTCGGGCTTGATGTTACGGAAATATCCAAAACCGACGACCTCACTTCACCGTCAAACGCACTTTTAAAGCTTGAAGAACGCTTTTGTGAGGTTTACGGTGCAAAACACAGCTTTTTGCTTGTAAACGGAAGCACTTCGGGCATACACGCATTTTTGCTTGCACTCGGCACGAACAAAAAAATAGTTGTTTCAAGAGAATGCCACAGAAGCATAGTTCACGGTGCGGCATTATGTGACGATGAAATAATATTTACACAAACTCAAGGTCCCGATGATATAAAATCCGCACTTGTCACTTCAAATGCAGATGCAGTCATTCTTACAAGCCCCACATATTACGGCAGGTGTGCGTGCATAGCCGAAATAGCCGATTTTGTTCACAGCCGCAACGCACTGTTGTTTGTTGATGCGGCACACGGAGCTCATTTCCCGTTTTCGGAGGCTTTGCCGTATTTTCCGTCGGACAAGGTTGATATGTGGTGCACAAGTGCCCATAAAACGCTCAATGCCCTTACTCAAAGTGCAATACTCAACTTAGGCGTATGCTCACCGTTTGAAAAAGAGCATATTCGCCGTATGCTGATGCTTGAAAACACAAGCAGTCCGTCTTTTCTGCTTATGCTTTCACTTGAAAAAGCATTGAACGATGCGTTAAAAGACAATTTGTGGGATAAGCATATAGCACGCATAAAAGCTGTACGCAGTCGATTCGAGTCTGAATTTGATTATATTTACATTGAGGAAGCGGACGATATAACAAGGCTTTGCATAAATGTTTCAAAGACAGGCAGCAGCGGCTATGAGGTCTCGGGATTTCTTGAGAAAAACAATATATTCTGCGAATGTGCAGATGAAAGGCGAATAGTTTTAATAACAACTCCGAATGATAAAGACGAATGGTACGGGCGTCTTATCACCACACTTCAACAGCTTGAGCTTAAGGAGGATATTCCGCTTTGCATTGAGCCTCCAAGCAAGATTTATTCAAAAAAAACGAGCATAAGAAAAGCCATGTTTTCGGAAGTTGAATATATACCTTTTGAAAAGAGCATCGGCAGGGTTTGTGCCGTCTGTGTGGGCGTTTATCCTCCCGGCTCGCCCATAATAGCCCCCGGCGAAGAAATTTCAAAAGAAGCCGTTGATTATCTGCGTTCGCACGATGAGCTTTACGGCGATATTTACGGTATTTTAAACGGTACTGTTCCTTGCGTGAAAGAATAGTATGTAATATAATACTTATATATTGTGCTGATGTTTTTTTTGCAAAAGGAGGTCTAACTCATGAAACTGATGTTCGTTATAGTACAAACCGATGATGCCAAGCGTCTTGCAAAGGCATTGAACAGAAATAAAATAAGTCATACACGTATATCCTCCGTAGGCGGTTTTCTCCACGGCGGAAATACTACTTTCATGATAGGTATTCAGGACGAGCGGGTTAATGAAGCACTTGAAGTAATAAAAGAAAAATCAAGCACTCGCAAGGAATACACCGTAATTCCCTCATCGATTCCCGGCTATGCAGACAGCATATCCACACCCGTACAGGTCACATTGGGCGGTGCTACGGTATTCATCGTTAGTGTTGAAGATTCGTACAAGTTTTGATAAGCGATATTAAAAACCGATTTTTTACCGCAATAGAGCAAGGGCGTATTCCTCACGCCTGCTTTGTTGCGTGTGCTGATATGCATGAGAGCTACGCCATCGCAAGAAAAGCGTCAGCTCTTTTTTGCACCGGAAGTGCGGATACGTCAAAGCTTGAAAACTGTCCCGACTTTTTCGAGCTTAATGACGAAAGCTACAGTGCCGACAGTGTGCGTGAGCTTTTAAAGACGCTTGCAAAGCAGCCGTACTCGGATAAATACGGCAGATCGGTAATATTCAAAAATGCTCACACAATGAACGAAACGTCTCAGAATGCACTTTTAAAAACGCTGGAAGAACCCCCTGTTCAAACCTTGTTTTTGCTCACTGGAAACGAGGCCGGGCTTTTGCCTACGATCCGTTCACGCTGTACGATGATACGTTTGGGTACGCCTCCCTGCGAAGAAACTCAGGCAATGCTCATTCGTGAGGGTGCACTTGAAAAAGAGGCAATACTTTATACCGCATTGGGCGAAGGGCTTTTCGAGCGTGCATATAAGCTTTTTTGCGATGAGCGGTTCAGGGAATTGAGAGAGGCTTCCATAGAAGCACTTATTTCGTTTTTGGAAGGCAAGCTTGCGTTTGATTCTTTAAAAATACTCTCCCAAAACAAATCGGCCTCTGAAGCTATAACATTCATGCTGTCATTCATGCGTGATATGCTGCTTTACAAAATAAATGCAAGGGTTGAGTGCAATGTGGACAAGCTTTCCTGCATTGCATCACTTTGCGAACGCTTTACAATCGGCAAAATAAACAGTATTATAGATATAATTACCGACTCAAAATCACGGTTGACAGTAAGTGCCGTTCATGCACCCATAATCGACCGTATGTTTACCAAAATATCGGAGGAAATATGAAAACCGTTATAGACGTAAAATTTAAAAACTGCGATAAAGCATACTTCTTTGATCCCGGTGAACTTGAAATAAAAACAGGTGACGGAGTTATAGTCGAAACGGCACGCGGCATAGAATTCGGTGACGTTGCAATCGGCAATCACGAAATATCCGACGAGCAGATAACGACTCCGCTCAAGGGCGTTATAAGAATAGCCACCGAGCAGGATAAAGAAATGCGTGCAAAGTATGCGGCGAAAGAGCAGGAGGCACATAAAATATGTGTTGAGAAAATATACGAACACAATCTCGATATGAAGCTGGTAAGCGTGGAATACTCGTTCAACGGCTCAAAAATAGTATTTTCTTTCACTGCTGACGGACGTGTTGATTTCAGAGAGCTTGTAAAAGACCTTGCAAGCATATTTAAAACACGCATTGAGCTTCGTCAGATAGGCGTGAGAGATGAAGCAAAGCTTTTGGGCGGTCTGGGCTCATGCGGCAGACCTGTTTGCTGTCAGGCATTCCTTGATTCATTTGTACCTGTTTCAATAAAAATGGCAAAGGAACAGAATCTTTCGCTTTCGCCCACAAAAATTTCGGGCATATGCGGCAGGCTCATGTGCTGCCTGAAATATGAGCAGGACTGCTATGAAACAATGCGTAAGCAGATGCCGAAAGTCGGCAAGGAAGTCATAACCGATGACGGTGAAGGCGTAATACTTGAAAACAATGTTTTGACGGAGCGTTCCAAGGTTAAAGTAATGCTGCCCGACGGCTCATACGATATCAGGGATTATCCTTTCCGCGAGCTTAAGCTCAAGCACCCCGTACAGCACAATAACAAACGCACCGAAAAAGCAGAAGAAGACAATCAGGACAACGAAATAGAATCTTTAGATGAATAACTCTTGCATTTTTATATTTTAGTGTTACAATAATATTGTATTTTTTGAATGGAGGAATTTTATCATGGCATATGTAATCAGTGATGCTTGCATCAGCTGCGGTGCTTGTGAAGGCGAATGCCCCGTAAGTGCTATTTCCCAGGGTGACGATCGTTACGTTATCGATCCCGAAACCTGCATCGAGTGCGGTGCTTGTGAAGGCGTTTGCCCCGTAGGTGCACCCGAAGCCAACTAATCTTTTTGGCAACACCGGGGAGGTACATTAAAGTGCCTCCCCATTATTTTGTTAATTCATAATAGAGGTCTTATATCAGCATGGAAACAAACAAACCTTCCGAAAACCGCATGGGTACGGCGAAAATACCGTCACTCATACTTAAAATGTCATTCCCGATGATGCTGTCAATGCTTGCAATGGCACTTTACAACGTAGTTGACAGCGTATTCGTATCACAGGTAAGCGAAAATTCGCTCACCGCCGTTACACTTGCATTCCCGTTTCAAATGCTCATAGTTGCAGTGGGCGTGGGTACGGGCGTCGGCATAAATTCACTTGTTGCACGCCGTCTTGGCGAAAAGCGTCAGGAGGAAGCGGAAAACGTAGCAATGAACGGTCAATTCATCACCGTAATAAGTGCGATAATTTTCACTCTGATTTTTGCTCTCTTCACGCCGACTCTTATAGGATTTTTCGATCCCGACGCAGAAACATTTGAGCTTGCGGTAAGCTATTTGAGCATTTGCGGTACGCTTTGTGCGTTCACAATGATAGATGCCGCATCACATAAAACGCTTCAGGCAACGGGTGATATGATACACCCCATGATAGTTCAGCTTGCAGGTGCACTTACAAATATAGTTCTTGATCCCATACTCATATTCGGTTATCTCGGCTTCAAACCGATGGGCGTTGCCGGTGCGGCATGGGCAACGGTATTAGGTCAGTTTGTAAGCATGGTATTGGCAGTGTATTATCTCTACCGTAAGAAAAACACGCTTTTGCGTATGCGTTTTAAGGGCTTCAAACCCAACCTTTCAATCATAAAAGAAATATACGTGGTAGGTCTCCCCTCCATAGTAATGCAGGCAATAGGCTCTGTTACCACATTCGGGCTTAACGCAATACTTATAACATTCTCCAACACAGCAGTAAACGTACTTGGTGTTTACTTCAAGCTCCAGTCATTTGTATTCATGCCCGTATTCGGTCTTAACAGCGGAGCAATGCCCATTATGGGGTACAACTTTGGTGCAAAAAACAAAGCAAGACTCATGGATGCACTCAAATACAGTCTTTTGTACGCATTCATAATAATGTGCATAGGAACTGCAATATTCCAGCTCTTCCCGGAGTTTCTCCTTTCCATATTCAATCCCTCACCCGATATGATAGAAATGGGCGTGACAGCATTCCGCTCCATAAGCCTGTGCTTCCCCCTTGCGGCAGGCGGTATAATACTCTCCACGCTTTTCCAGGCAATGGGCAGGGGCATATTGAGTCTTATAATCTCGCTGTGCCGTCAGCTCATACTCATACTTCCCGTTGCGTATCTGCTTTCGGTAGTATTGAGCTTCGGCCCCAACGGCGTTTGGTATTCATACCCCATAGCCGAATGTGCCGCACTCGTGCTTTCGATATTGTTCACGATAAATACCTATAATACAAAAATCCGCAATCTTTCTCCCGATTTTTAACACAGAAGTTTTGCATTTTTCCACCTAAAAAACATTGCCGAAAGGGTGTGAATCGGGTTATAATGTTTATAATAAAAAATCAAGGATAGGGGTGGTTACCATTATTCGTATAATAGCAGGTGAAAAAGGCACCGGTAAAACAAAGCGTATTTTAGACCTTGCAAACGAAACTCTTGCTGCAGCAAAGGGCAGCATGGTTTTTATCGACAACGATCAGCAGTATATGTTTGAGCTCAAACGAGGCATCAGATTTATCAATGCTTCCGAGTATAATATAGACGGTCCCAAAATGTTCTTCGGCTTTATTTCAGGCTTGGCGGCACAGGATTTTGACCTCGAATATCTTTTTATCGACGGTTTTGCAAAAATAGTCCATCATGACCTCAACACACTTGAAGCACTCTTTGACAGTCTTGATGATTTTTCAAGCAAACGCGGCATAAACCTTATATTCAGCATCAGCTACGGCGAAGAAGGACTGCCGGAATTTATGAATAAATTCATAAATTGAAGTTATAAGTTATAGTGAATATTGAATAAGTTATGTTAAAACTCCGCATTG
>JAZNWT010000147.1:0-5796 GCA_045593465.1 Clostridia bacterium | reverse complement strand
CGATCTTCGCAATCCGTTGATTATCTGTGATTTGACGGAGTTCTCTGCAGATGTAGACTTCCCTGCATTCAAGGGTAAGCCTGTTCGCGACATTGTAGCCAACTGTGCAGGCAAGTCCAAGAAGTTCTTTGAAGATTCCTTAAAGTTTGCAACTTCGCCTGCGGTTGGGCTTGGAGGTCTTGGATATATTACTTTGAAGGAAGGTATTTTTGCCGGTCCTATCGCTAAGTTTTTATCCGATGCAAAGAAGGCGGAAATTATAGAATTAACAGGCGTAAAAGAAGGCGAAACCTTATTCTTCATTTGTGATGATAAGAAAAATGATACGGAAAAGAAAGCAGGACACATTCGCACCTGGCTTGCCGCAAAGGAACAGCTTGACTTAATTCAGGAAGATGCTTTTGAATTCTGCTTTATCGTTGATTTCCCGATGTATGAAATTGATGAAGAAACAGGCGAGACCATTTTCACGCACAATCCTTTCTCAATGCCGCAGGGCGGAATGGAGGCGTTGATGGGAGCTGATCCGACTCAGGTTCTTGCTTATCAGTATGACTTGGTAGGCAACGGTATCGAATTGGCATCGGGTGCCGTACGTAACCATGATGTTGATATTATGAAAAAGGCATTTGATATTGCCGGATACACAGAAGATGAGTTGAAGTCCAGATTTAACGCTCTTTATAATGCATTCCAGTACGGTGCACCGCCGCATGCAGGCATGGCACCGGGTATTGACCGTATTGTAATGCTTCTTACGGGCGATGAAAAGATTTTGGAGGTTATTGCATTCCCGTTGAACGGCAATGCACAGGATCTCTTGCTCGGTGCTCCGAGTGAGGTTACAAATCAGCAGTTAGAAGATGTTCATCTCCTTGGCAATACCAATGCACTTGCTTCACGTGCGATGCCCATGAGCTCAAGCAAGGGACGCAGTGAGAAGCGTTCCACTTTCTCTAACTCTCAGCAGCTGAATCAGTTGTCGTTAACCGAGAAAGAAGAGAAAGATATGCAGAACATTTTCACGATGATGAAAGAACATGAAGAAGCACTGAAGAAGATTGATACTGAAAATGTTGAAGAGATGATTTATGTTATGCCTATGACTAACGTTCTTCGCGAGGACGAAAGAAAGCAACCGTTTACAAGAGAAAGTCTCCTTGAAGGTGCTCCCGAGCGAAGCGAAGACAGTTGGCAGGTACCACGACTTGTAAAGTGAGGTGCGTATAATGAAAGAATATATAGTACAGTTATCCGATAAGGGAACAGTGGCGGTTGATGATACCATTCTCGTTCGTGGTGTACAGTCCACAGCAGGTTCTTATATATTGAAAGGATTTAAGCCGTTATTCAGTGCTGAAGCAGTTACCCGTTTGGAAGATAAGGGGTATGTGATTTCCGGAAAAACTCATGTGGGTGAGTTCGGACTTGATCTTGTAGGTGAATTTTCTTACTATGCAGAAAAAGAAGAGCAATTAAAAGGTGCGGCTGCCTCTCTTGTTTCCAAAGGCGAAGTTGCGGCTGCTCTCGGTGTTGACATGAACGGTTCGCCCAGGCGTGCGGCAGCACTTGCTTTAGTTGACTTTTTAAAGCCTACTTACGGTACCGTATCACGTTATGGAGTGATTTCTTGTGCGGCATCGGGTGAACAGTTGGGCGTATATGCCGAAAATGCGGACGGCATCGGAGAAATTATGAATGTAATTTCAGGACACGACGAAAAGGACGGTACAAGTCTGAAAGACGCAATCCGTGATTACAGCACAGATGTTGCAGTTGCAGGAAAGAAAGTATGCATTATTAAGGAACTGCTTGACAAAGCAGATGATGAAACCCGTAAGCGTGTGAATGAATTTGCTGAGAAGCTGCGTAAAAACGGTGTTATCGTAGAAGAGATTTCCTGTGATATCTTTGATGTTGCCAATGCTACATGGCAGATTCTTATGACAGCGGAAACCTGCAACAACGTTTCACGCTATGACGGTGTTAAATTTGGTCACCGTGCGGCGGAATATAAGAATATTGACGAATTATATGTAAACACGAGAACAGAAGGCTTTAACTTTTTAACCAAGGCAGTGATTCTTTACGGTTCCGATGTATTGTCCAAGAACCGTTATGATGACTGCTACGGCAAATCGCTTAAGGTTCGCCGCGTGGTGGCAGAGAGATTTGAAGAATTGATGAAGAATTATGATGCGGTTCTTACACCCGTATGCAGTAAGACTGCATATACAGCTTATGATATAAGTGAAGCGTTTGAAACTGTTTTCAGAGAAAGCATATTTACTGCTGTTGCCAACCTTATAGGAATCCCTGCTTTGGTAAGCGGCGGTGTTCAGCTTATGGGTAAGCATTTCAGCGAAAGTATTCTTTTAAGCCTTGCAGGAAGTACCGAAAGGGTAGGTGAATAACTATGAAGTATGAAATGGTCATTGGTCTTGAAACACACGTAGAACTTAGCACCGAATCTAAGATTTTTTGTTCCTGCGGCGGACATTCTGCACCTCATGAGCCAAATGATTGCGTATGCCCTGCCTGCAGCGGTATGCCGGGTATGTTGCCTGTTATGAATAAAAAGGTAGTGGAGCTTGCGGTTACGGCAGGCCTTATGCTTAATTGTGAAATCAGCAGATATACAACGTTTGATAAGAAGAATTATTATTATCCGGATCTTCCCTGTGCATATCAGATTACACAGCTGAACCATCCGATATGCACCAACGGATGTGTAACTTTGAAGACAGCCGCAGGTGAAAGAGATATTCGTATTAAGCAGATTCATATGGAAGAGGACGCAGGCAAGCTGGTTCATGCAGGAAAATTTTCCTATGTCGACTTTAACAGAACAAGTGTTCCGCTTATAGAGATCGTTACACAGCCTGATTTTCGCAGTACAGAGGAAGTTTTGATATATCTCAATAAGTTGAAATCCATGTTCCGTTCGGGCGGTATTTCCGAATGTGAAGAGGGTGCTATGCGTTGTGATGTTAACATTTCGGTTCGCCCCGAGGGAAGCAGTGAGTTCGGTGTTCGTACAGAGATTAAGAACATGGCTTCATTTGAGGCAATTGAAAAAGCTATCCGTTATGAAGTACAGCGTCATATTGATGCAATTGAATTCGAGACGGAAGAATTAGTGCAGGAAACAAGACGTTTTGATGATGCAAGCGGTAAGACCTTTGCAATGCGTAACAAGGAAACGGAAGCGGATTACCGTTACTTCCCCGATGCAAATCTTATGCCGATTATTATAGATGATGAATGGCTGGAGCAGATTAAGGCTACTAAGCCGACCGCTGTTGATGAAAAAGCTGATGCTTACAGAGCGGCAGGCATTTCCGAAAAGGAAATAGATATGCTCGTTGACAACCACAAAGTCAGCAAAATATTGGATGAAGTTGTTGCAAACGGTTGTGATGCCAAAAATGTTGCGGCATGGATTTTGACAGACTGTGTAGGCGTTCTCCGTAAAAACGGCAAATTGTTAAGCGACTTGGAGATTACCTCAAAAGACCTTACTGCAATAATCAAAATGGTTGACAGCGGAAAGGTTAACAGAACAAGCGGCAGAAAGATTTTGAGAGCAGTAATTGAAACAGGTGCAGATCCCGAGGCATATTGCAAGGAAAATGCACTCGATGTTAAGGTTGATACTGCAACCATAGGAAGCGTAATAGATACTGTTTTGGCAGAGAACGCACAGGCAGTTGAAGATTATAAAAACGGAAAGGTAAAAGCTAAACAGGCATTGTTCGGTGCTTGCATGAAGGCTTTGAAGAACACGGCTGATCCGGATATAATCAGAGAACTGCTTGACGGTAAATTAGATAATATGTAAGTATGATGCGGGAGTTTTAACTCCCGCTATGCATTTGGAGAGAAATATGACAAATATACTGCTGCTGCTTGTGGGCGGAACAATTTGTACTTCTTTGAATGAGGACGGCAACCTTTCCGTAAGCAAAGAAGCCGGAGTTTTGCTCAAATATAATTATTTGAAATCAGATTCGCTTTATGCCGGCTCGGTAAACATTGAGCTGACAAAAAATCTGTATATTCTAAGCGAGAATATGACTGTTAAGAAGTGGAATACGGTTATTGATACATACAGAAAGTATGTAGCCGATAAAAAATATGACGGTGTTATTTTGGCTCACGGTACGGATACGTTAGCATATTCCGCCGCACTTTTTTCCATGTTGCTAAGTTCAACCGAAATCCCCGTGTTTTTAGTGTCTGCCAATGAAAATTTAAGGTCTGAAAGAACTAACGGGAACGAGAATTTCAGGTGTGCGGTTGAGTGTATATGCCGTAAAATCAGTCCTAATGTCTATGTTCCGTATAAAAACTTGTCCGATGGCAAAATGTATATCCACCTCGCATCAAGACTTAAACAGTGTGAAAATTACAGCGAAGATTTTCACAGTGTGGGTGAGCTTGATGTAACAAATATGACCGAGGACAATTATTGCGAATATTTTGCCCGACTTGAAAAGATGTACCCTCAAAGCAGCAAAAAAACGGTTGTTGACTTTTTCGGAGATTGGAAATTAAAAGATTGCATATTGTTTATTACGCCTTATGTGGGCATAAATTATGCCGCTTATAAGTATAATTCTTTCTCGGCGGTACTTCACGGCACTTTTCATTCCGGTACGGCTTGTGCACAAAAAGGAGAGAGAAGCAGCAGATATGACAGATTTTCGATATTATATATGATGGACAAATGCTTTAGATCTAAAAAAAGCATAGATGTATATTTTGCTCCCTCGGAGCTGAAAAAGGGTACATACGAAACGGTTTCGGTTATCGGTAATCACACGGTGAACGGAAAGAAAATCAACTTTATCAATGGATATACAAATGAAATGGCATATGCGAAACTTGTTATTGCATATTCCTTGTTTGAAAACGAGGAAGACAGAAACAGATTTATATTCAATGAATATAATTTTGAACTAATTAAGCAGTGATTCGGATACCTCCGTCGCAAAAGTCGTGATGGAGGTATATTTTTATTTCCACCCGTTTTCCGTCGCTTTTACAAAAGCGACTTATGGTGTGGGGCAGAGCCCACAAATAATACACAGCTTTGTTTTGCATAATTGGGCATACTTATGTTATAATGATAAATCATAGAAAAATGGGAGGCTTATGTATGAAAGCGGCACAGAGGGCAAGTGCGTATAATGTTAAAGTTAAGCTTGCCGCGGCATCACCTCGCCTTGTTTTGGGTGATGTTGAAGCCAATACAAGGTCTGTAATTACTGCCGTAAGAAACGCTTATGAAGCAGGTGTTGACTACTTGGTATTGCCTGAGCTTTGCCTTGTGGGTGCAACCTTGGGTACTTTGATGCGTCAGCCCATAGTGCTTAACTGTGTCATGCGTGCTCTTGAGCAGATATGCCGCGAAACAAAGCAGATGACAACCGTGTTTTGCGTGGGGCTTCCCTATGAGATAAACGGCTGCGTGAGAAGCTGTGCGGCTATTGTATCGCAGGGCAGGGTACACGCCATAGTGCCGTGTGATTGTGCATATATGCCTTTCGGATTTTTACCCGAGCTTGATTATTGCAGCGAAAATGACAATGCGATGGTACCAATGCCGAAAATAGCCGTGCATTTCGGAAATGAGATATTTGACGAAGAATTGCACACAAAGGCAATGCCCCGTTTTATGGTGTTCATGCCGTCTGCTGTAAATGCTACAGCGAAAAGCTTGGAGCTTACAAGAAAAAAACTTGGTGAATACAGTGCGAGGACGGGTGCGGCGATACTTTATGCTTCGCCAAA
>JAZNWT010000146.1:0-13277 GCA_045593465.1 Clostridia bacterium | reverse complement strand
AATTCGATTTCTTTCCAACCAAGCACGCTCTGCTCAATAAGCACCTGACTTATCGGGGAAAGTCTTAATCCGTTTTCGCAGATCTCAACAAGCTGTTCATAATCGTATGCCATACCGCCGCCTGTACCGCCAAGCGTAAATGCAGGACGGACTATAACGGGATAGCCATTCTCCTGTGCAAACTTTACAGCATCTTCAACATTAGTAACAACCACCGAGGGAATACAGGGCTGATCTATGGACTCCATAGTCTCTTTGAACATCAGTCTGTCTTCTGCCTTGTCGATCGTTTCGGGCTTTGCTCCCAAAAGCTTTACGCCGTATTTATCCAGGAAACCTTCTGAGGCAAGCTGCATGGCAAGAGTAAGACCTGTCTGGCCTCCCAAATTAGGCAAAATACTGTCAGGACGTTCTTTTTTGATTATTCTTTTTATTGTCTGCAATGTGAGCGGTTCAAGATATATTCTGTCCGCCATTGCATTGTCCGTCATTATAGTTGCAGGGTTAGAGTTAACCAATACAACATTCAAGCCATCCTCTTTCAAGGCACGGCAAGCCTGTGTACCTGCATAGTCAAATTCGGCAGCCTGTCCGATAACAATAGGACCGGAGCCGATAACCATTACTTTTTTAATCGATGGATCAAGCGGCATAATTTTACTCCCCCTTTGGCATCATCTTTATAAATCGTTCATACAGGAAGCCCAAATCTTGCGGACCGCCTGCCGATTCGGGAACAAACTGCACGGAAAAAGCCTGTGCATTTTCATATTCAAGTCCTTCACAAGTACCATCATTAAGATTAAAGAACAGAAGCTTTGCACCTCTTGGCAAAGTTGCCGCATCAACTGCATAGCCGTGATTCTGGCTTGTTATATACGCTCTTCCAGTTACCGTATAAACAACTGCCTGATTTGCACCTCTGTGACCGTATTTGAGCTTAAGCGTATTACCGCCCATTGCAAGAGCCAAAAGCTGATGTCCGAGGCCTATACCCATAATGGGGATTCCTCTGAAACTGAGCTTTGCAAGCTCGTCCACAATACTTTGATTGTCGTTGGGATCACCCGGTCCGTCGCTCAAAAGTATACCGTTCGGTCTGAGTTCCAATATTCTTTCAGCAGTTGTTGTTGCACTAACCTTTATAACAGTGCATCCTCGAGAAGTCATTTCTTTTATGAGCGAGTTCTTAACGCCCATATCCCAAAGTACTACTCTCATCTCACCGTCACCGATAACTTCTTCTTCCTTGCAGGTAACGTCAAGCACAGGCTGTTTTACGCTGTATTCACGGAGTATTTTCTTCTGCTCTTCGTTAAGCTCTTTTTCATCGGTTATTATTGCATTAACTATGCCTTGTTCACGGATAACACGTGTAAGTGAGCGAGTATCAACTCCATAAATACAGGCGACACCGTTATCCTTCAATAAGGATTCCAGCTCGCCCTCGCTTCTGAAATTACACGGCTCATCACACATCTCACGAACAACATATCCTGCCAAATGCGGCTTTGCACTTTCAAAATCCGAAGATATCAATCCGTAATTACCTATCATCGGAAATGTTTGAAGCAATATTTGACCCTTATAATTAGGATCGGTTAAAGCTTCAAGATATCCGCACATGGATGTTGAAAAGACAAGCTCACCTACAGCATCGCCGTCTGCACCCAAACGATAACCTTCAAAGACTTCACCGCTTGCCAATGTTAAATATGCTCTTTTTTGCATATTAAAGCTTCTCCTTTGCATAAATATTCATGCTAATTCCTTATTAAAAGATATGATACAATGTTGCAAAATCATTGTCAACGCAAAATTATACCAATAAAAAATATTTTTTAGCTTCATAAGGAATGCTTATTTTTTGTTCTTTATAATAATACGGACAATTATGTATACTGCCAACCAAACAAACGCAGGTGCCGAGAGCAACAAAAATGTCTTAAAAGCAGACATAAAGTCAATTGAAGAACCCGTAAGCAGAAGCAAAACAACCGCAAATAGGGCACTTCCAAAACTCACACCGGGCAATATAAGCCCCGATGTTTTGCTTTGTGCTTTTGAAAACAGCACTTGCACAAACGTTAGCAACACAAAAAACAAACCAAAAAGAGCAAAATACCACCAATAGCTACTAAGCGAAGCAGGTGCCGCTTCCAATGCCGCAGTTGCTTCAGGTGTCATCAAAATTGTTTCCATCGGTACAATAGTGCTGTTTGGCATATAAACACTCCTTAAAATTTGTCACGCTTATATAATACGACAAATATGCCCCTAAGTGCAACACACTTTCAAAGCATATTTGCCGTAATTTTAAACAAAAATTTTGTATGCCTTACATACGAAGATCTGCATTAACCTTTGCTTTTAAAGCCTTAAGCAATGCTTCCACAGCAAATTTAATATCGTCATCGGTAAGCGTTCTGTCCTCAGCTCTGAGCGTAAACGAATATGCCATGCTCTTTTTGCCTTCAGGCACGCCCTTGCCTCTGTATACATCAAACAGTTCAATGTCGCCGATTATTATTTTAATGGGAGCCTGCTTCATTGCCTTTATAACTTCAGCCGAAGTTGTCTGCTCATTTACGAGGATTGCTATGTCACGGGCAACAAGCGGATATTTTGGCAACGGAGCATATGTTACCTTTGCTCTCTTTTTCATCACGAGTTTTGAAAGCTCTATTTCAGCCATAAATACGGGAGCTGGAATACCGAAGTTTTTCTGAACAAACGGATGAACGGTTCCCATTTCGCCTATTGGCTGATTATCAACCAGAATGAGTGCTTTTTGACCGGGTGTAAGGTATTCGCTTCCGCCTGCTTTAAAAGATGCTCTCACGCCGAATCCGAGCTTTTTAAGAAGCGTCTCGACAATACCTTTAAGAGTAAAGAAATCTTCGTTTGTTCCGCTTACGCAAATACCAAGCATGAGACGTTCTTCGGGAATGTCATCATTATTGTCGAAATGAACGTTTCCAACTTCAAAGAATCTTCCGTAATTTGTTTTTCTTCCGTAATTGAGCGACATCGTCCTGAGCATTCCGGATGCAAGCGTTGTTCTCATAAGGCTCTGATCTTCACCGAACGGATTGAGAATCTTTACTGCCTGACGCTTGTTGCTGTCGTCCGCTAAAAGCAATGCATCCAATTCTGCAGGACCTGTGAAATTATAATTATACATTTCCAAGCAGCCCAAAGCAGCCATTGTATCTTTTACAGTATCTTCAAAGCGTGTTCGTTCATCAAGACCGCCTCTGAAAGTATCGCCCTGCATAAGCGTTGCAGGTATTTTATGATAGCCGTATATTCTTGCAATTTCTTCTGCAATGTTCCAATCCGCTTCAAGACCGTTTTCTATATCTGTGCGATAATGCGGTATTGTAACATTTAGCATATCACCCATGGGTACGGACTCAATATTAAGTGTTGCAAGCATTTCCGACATTTCTTCAGATGTGAATGCAGTATTGATTATCTTATTTACATGAACTGCATCAATCTCAACCACAGCTTCGGTTGTATCAGCTGTGCACGCATCAATAAGACCGCCGACAACTTTACCTGCATTGAGCATTTCAACAAGCTCAATAGCTCTGTTGGAAGCCAAAAGTGCACTTGTTGCTTCAACGCCTTTTATAAAGCGTGCTGCAGCATCCGTTGTATGTCTTATTTTTCGTGTTGTATTTCTTACACTGCTTCCCATGAACACTGCCGACTCAAAAAGAGCCGCTTTTGTATTATCGGTAATCTCGCTGTTCAATCCGCCCATAACACCTGCAATAGCAACGCCCTTTTCGGGATCTGCTATCAAAAGCGTTGAAGAATCAACCGTATATTCTTTTTCGTCAAGCGTTGTAACCTTTTCGCCGTCCTGAGCCGTACGGACTATAATATGACCGTCTTTTACACAAGCAAGGTCGAAAGCGTGCATGGGATGACCGTATTCAACCATAACATAGTTTGTGATATCAACTATATTGTTTATAGGACGCAAGCCCACACTCTTGAGTTTTTTCTGCATCCATGCAGGGGACGGTTCGATTTTAAGGTCTGTAACAACACGTGCTGTATATCTGGGGCAAAGGTCGTTATTAAGTATTGTTACGGAAGCATAATCTTCTGCATTCCCCTCACCCTTTATTTCCTTTATTTCAGGCTCATTGAACTTCTGACCGAGTGCGGCGGCGGCCTCTCTGCACATACCTATTATGCTCTGGCAGTCTGCACGATTCGGAGTTATTTCAATATCAAATACGATATCATCCATACCCAGAGCTTCTGCAATAGGTGTTCCGGGAGTCTGCTCACCCTTGAGTATGAGTATTCCGTATACCGAAGCACCCTCATAATCATCATCGGTTATACCAAGTTCTTCGCCCGAGCAAAGCATACCGTCACTGTGAACGCCACGCATATTTGTGGGTTTTATAATCATTCCGCCGTAAAGATTTGCACCTGAAAGTGCGGCGGGAACATATGCTCCCTCAAAAACATTTGTTGCAGCGGTAACGATTATTACAGGTTCTTCTTTACCTACGTTTATTGTGCAAATTTGCAGTTTATCGGCATCGGGATGCTTTTCGAGCTTATCAATTCTGCCGACTACGACATTTGTTATTCCCGGGAGTGCCGTTTCAACGGATGCAACTTCAAATCCACGCCACATGAGCTTCTCGATAAACTCATCTACCGTTACATTAAAATCAACATATTCTTTAAGCCAGTTAAGCGGTAATTTCATATTTTTGCACCTCCATTAAAACTGCTTCAAAAATCTTGCATCGTTTTCATATTCGAGACGAATATCGGATATGCCGTATTTAAGGCTCGTTATTCTGTCTACACCGATACCGAATGCAAATGCGTTCCATTCCTTAGGATCAAGTCCGCAATTTTCGATTATATGCGGATTGCTTACGCCACAGCCCAAAACTTCTATCCAACCTGTGTTTTTACATACTCGGCAACCCTTGCCGCCGCAAATCGTGCAGGAT
Source organism: Clostridia bacterium (assembly GCA_045593465.1). Classification (GTDB taxonomy): domain Bacteria; phylum Bacillota; class Clostridia; order Christensenellales; family CAG-138; genus RGIG3096. The sequence goes on along the minus strand of JAZNWT010000146.1, from coordinate 8,280 downwards.
ATATCAACTTCCGCACTCGGCTCCGTGAACGGGAAAAAGCTCGGACGCAGTCTTGTTTTGACCTTTTCACCGAATACTGCCTGAACAAATGTTTCAAGCGTGCCTTTTAAATCCGAAAAGCTCAAGTTCTTATCAACAACCAAGCCCTCTATCTGCATAAATACCGGGCTGTGTGACGAGTCAACTTCATCCACACGGAATACTCTGCCGGGTATTATTATTCTGAAAGGAGGCTCTTTTGTTAAAAGTGCACGAACTTCACAAGGCGAAGTATGTGTACGCAAAACAATACGGTCATTTATATAGAACGTATCCTGCATATCCCTTGCGGGATGATCAAGCGGAAGATTAAGCTTTGTGAAGTTATAATCATCATATTCTATTTCGGGACCGTTAAACATGGTAAAGCCCATACCGATAAGTGCATCTCTTATCTCACGGTACGTTTGTGTCATGGGATGCAGTCTTCCGAGCTCTCTTCCAACCTTTCCGGGTTCGGTAACATCTATTGCATCACGCTTGAAGGATAATTCCATCATCTCAAGCGTTAATTTTTCTTTTCTGACGGAGATGGCTTCTTCAAGTTCTTTTTTAACCTTGTTCGCCGCCATACCCAGTGCCGCTCTTTCTTCCTTGTCAAGCTTGCCCATGGATCTTAAGATCTCTGTAAGTGCACCGTTTTTGCCGAATACGGAAGCATTGAGTGCGTCAAGCTCTGCTTCCGTCTTTACGGAATCAAGTTTTTCAAGCATTTCCTGCCTTATAGTCTGCAATTTTTCGACCATAGTTTTTTCCTCCAAAAATTTTATAAAAAAACACTTCGTCCGACTTTGGGACGAAGTGCATCGTGGTACCACCCATTTTCATTCCCGAAACAGCAATAAATATTTCGGAAACCTCTTGTAAGCTGTATTGGGCTTTCCCATTCCGAGCTACTCACTGCAAATCTTTAATCAGCTTCACTTTCGGACAGCTTGGGAGCGAACTTTATGCATATTGCCTTGTACGCCGCTCACAGCAATACGGCACTCTCTTAAACGAAAACAATACACTTTTCTCCGTCATAGCTTTTATATCTTAATGATTTTATCATGTGTTCTTCTTTAAATCAAGTTTAAATCAGATGTTAAAAATGTTTTTCCATTTATCTGCAAGCGACTTTAGATCTTCTTCCATTATCTTAAGTTTAAGACTCGTTAATTCATCATCGCTTTCCTTAAGTGTTTCAAGCAGCTTTGCGATACGTTCCGCCTGCTTGAAAAGACTCTTTTTCTGCAATGAAAACTCTGCAAGCGGGGCTATTGTTTCCACTCTGTCCGTATGCGTAGCATATGCTTCCTGTGCAGTAAGCTCAAATTCGTCTAAGAGCGACGGAACTGTAACATTATAACCTGCTTGAACAAGAGAATCCGAAAATGAATGCAAAACATCCCCCTCACCATGGCTCAGGAATATCTGCTTAGGTTTCTTTGCAGCACCGTCGAGCCATTGCATAAGCTCTTTCCTGCCGGCATGACCTGAAAAGCCTTCAATTTGAACTATTGCAGCATTTACTCTTATATCCTCACCAAACATTTTGACTTTTTGAGCACCGTTTAACAACAATCTACCCAAAGTACCTTCTGCCTGATAGCCCACAAATATTACGGTTGAATCCGCACGGTAAAGATTATGCTTTAAATGATGGCGTATTCTGCCTGCATCACACATTCCCGATGACGATATAATTATCTGTCTTTCTTTACTTACGTTAAGTAATTTACTCTCGTCAGCTGTGCGTGAAAAATTCAGATTGGGAAAATTAAAAAGCTTTCCCTGCTTTGCAAGCATCTTTGTTTCTTCATCGTAATATCCCATTCCGCATGTTTCAAACACGTTTGTTGCTTCAATTCCCAGCGGACTGTCTACATAAACAGGTATATTTTCAAGTCCGGGTACTTCACCGCTGTCAATCAGTTTTCTTATATAGAACAAAAGCGTCTGTGTTCTTCCTACGGCGAAAGAAGGAATTATTACATTTCCGCCGCGTCTTAATGCCGCATTCAAAACGGAAGCAAGCTGTGTACGTTTTTTCTCGTCGGAATATACTTCATGATCTTTATCACCGTAAGTACCCTCCATGATTATGTAATCAGCTCCATTTTCTATGGATTGAGGATCACATATTATAGGACTTTCATCACGACCTATATCACCCGAAAACGCAAGCTTTACTGTTTTGCCGTTTTCTTCAACCGCTATTTCTATTGACGCAGAACCCAAAAGATGCCCTGCGTCCACAAATCTTACAGTAATATCATCAGTTATGCTTACTGTCTTGCGGTACGGTACCGGAGCAAACTGTTCAAGCGACTTTTTGACATCCTCCATTGTGTATATCGGATCTACCAACGGTTTTCCGCTTCTTACATTTTTCCTGTTCTGATACTCGGCTTCCATTTCCTGAATATGACCTGAATCCGGAAGCATAATAGTTGCAAGCTGTGCCGTAGCTTCCGTAGTTACTATTTTGCCTTTAAAGCCCTTTTTTACAGCAAGCGGAATAAGTCCGCTATGGTCAATGTGTGCATGAGTAAGCAAAATTGCATCTATCTCATTAGGTTCAAAAGCAAACTTATCCTCGCCAAACTCCGTTTTCTTATCAGAACCCTGACGCATACCGCAATCAACAAGTATCTTTGATTTTTCGGTCGTCAAAAGATAACATGAGCCCGTAACAGCCTGAGCCGCACCGCAAAATTTCAGTTTCATTTTTATGCACTCCTTGTTTATATGTTATATTATCCGATTTCTACGCAAAAGCGTCTCCGAAGTTTGTTTCTTCGGTGACGCTTATATTATATTTACTGATTATTCTATTATACTTTCAGCTTTGCTCATTTATTCTTACGCTTAAACCACGAAAAGAGAGAACCATCTTCATCGTCAAAATCATCGTCATCATACTCATCGTCTTCATCATCATCAAGAGGCTGAACGGTAACTTTTCTTGAACGCATCGAAGTATTCTTTGCAGAAGACGCAGCTATAGGTGTCGCAGATGTTTCTTCTTCATATATTTCTTCATCAGCTTCCTCGTACTGTTCCTGAACCGATGCAGTATCGGCAACCTTTGCACTTCTTGCACCGAGATCCTTACGGTTTATGGTTACAAGCTGACGGTATTCATCAAGGAAACGCTCCATATCAGCAAGTATCTGATCCGCATAAACTTTTGCATTTTCGTAAACTTCGGTTGCACTGTGTTCTGCCTTCATTGCAAGAAGCTGTGCACGCTTTTGAGCTTCACGGTAAATCTCGTCTTCGCTTACCATACGCTCATATTCCTGTTTTGCACGTTCGATTATCTGCTGTGCATTGTTTTCTGCTTCCTTGACGATATTCTCGCCCTGAGCATTTGCTGTATCAACAGTCTTTTTTGCATATTCCTCTGCCGTTTCTCTTGTATCAGCGGCATACTGATCGGCATTTTCCATGCGATTCTGTGCTTCGATTATAACACTGTTTGCACGGCGTATATCATCGGGGATAGTTACTTTGAGATCTCCGAGCAGATCGACTATTTCATCAATATCAACAAGGCGTCTGTTGCCCTGTCCGCCTCCGATTTTCGGCTTGGGACTTGCATCCAAAGCGTCTTCGATTTTAGCAATTATGCCATAGATCTGCATTTCATGAATGTCACTCATAGTTGTTCAACCTTTCCGCAATCATATTTTTTATTGTATCGGGTACGATACCCTGCAAATTACCATTGTATGAAGCTATCTCACGTGCCATGCTTGAGCTTATATGCCGTTTGGACGGCTCGGCAGCAAGATAAACCGTTTCAAAGTTTTTGTCAAGATGCTTGTTAGCCTGCTCCAAAGCAAACTCACTGTCTGCCTCAAACGCACCTCGTATTCCTCTCACGACACAGCATGCACCGGTCTTTTTTACATAGTCAACCAATAATCCCGAAGACGTTTCAACGACAACATTGTCAAGCTTCTTTTCTCTTATAACGGCTTCGATCATTTCCTTACGCTCCGAAAAATCGAATGCCGATTTTTTGTTTGAATTAACCAGTACTGCTACATAAAGCACGTCAAAAAGTTTTGCGGCACGGCACATTATATCGCAATGACCTTCTGTGAACGGATCGAAACTTCCGGGATAAACAGCTTTTCTCACGCTCATTCACCTCTTATAACGGTTATACGCACATCGCCGTAACGCTTGGTCTTCATATTCACGCCGTCTCTTTTTTGTATCTCAACACGTTTGTCGTGCTCAATTATTAAAGTAAAGCTTTCATTGAGTAATCCACCGTCAAAGAGCAGCTCCAATGTTTTTTCATATAAGCCCTCGGCATATGGAGGATCTATAAACACAACATCAAAAGTTTCGCCTGCCGCTTTAAGACGGTTCAAAGCAGTTTCAAAGTCCATTTCAAGCACCGTTGCCTCACTGTCATAACCGACCTTTTCAAGATTCTGCTTTATAACAGCTATTGCAGAGCGTGAAACATCACAAAAAACACATTTGTCCGCTCCACGTGATAAGGCTTCTATTCCCAAAGCACCCGAACCTGCAAAAAGATCAAGCACCGTGCTTCCGTGCAGTTCAAACTGCACGATTCCGAACACAGCCTCTTTTACTCTTTCCAAAGTCGGACGTGTATCCTCGCCTTTTGGTGCAATAAGCGTACGCCCTTTCTTTTCACCGGCTATGATTCGCAACAGTAAGCCCTCCGAAACAACATATTGTGCCTATGATGTGATTTTAACACAAGATTACACACAAGACAAGCATAATATTAAATATTTGTAACTAATTTGTCCAATTTTATATCCGTATCCTCAATGGGTACGCAGTCCACAATCTGTTCTTTAAAAGCAAATCCCATTTTTACAGCGTTTATGCATTGGGGCAAAAATCGGTCATAATAGCCTCCGCCCCTGCCCAGCCGCCTTAATTGTTTATCGAAAGCCATTCCGGGAACAATTATTAAGTCAATATCCTCAAAATCTATTTCATCGGACTCTTCTTGTACAGGCTCCCATATGTCATATCTACCTTTTTTAAAATTTTTTTGTGTTTTCGGTGCAAACACTTTTAATCTTGAATCACTCATGCAGAGCGGATAAGCAACAACTTTGCCCGTTTCCCGTGCCGCATATTCTATAAGTGCAGGATCACATTCGTCTTTCATCGCTTTATATATCATAACGGTTTTTGCTTTTTTATACTCAGCTGAATTGAGTACGTTTATACAGGCTGAATACGACCTTTGAGCTTTTTCACCGTCACTCAACTTTGCGATTCTGTTTTTAACTTCTTCTCTGTATTGTTTTTTGAGCTTGCTTATTTCCATTTTAATGTTTCCTCTATTGCTTGCGTTACGTCCCTTGCCAACATCATTCTTTCTTTCAAAATTTCAAACGCATTCTCGGCTGATGCACCAAGTATGAATGAGCCGGCACAAGCTGCATCGAACGGACTTAACTTCTGCCCCATCATTGCAAGTATTATACCTGTAAGCACATCACCGCTTCCGCCTTTTGCAAGGCCTGCATTGCCGCTTATATTCATCATGCATTTTCCGTCATTCGATACAATAAAGCTATCCGCACCTTTTAAAAGTATATTGCAGTTTTTTTCTTTTGCAAAACTTATTGCCGCTTCTCTCGGATTCGCTAAAATCTCGTCCGTGCTTCTCTTTGCAAGTCTGCTCATTTCACCCACGTGCGGAGTCAAAACAATATTAGCTGACAGCCTGTCCATAAGCGTATTTGAAGTTGACAGAACATTTAATCCGTCAGCATCAATAACCGCATTTTTTCCGCTTTCCAAAACAGCTTTAAGCACGCTTTCAACACCGCTGCTCTTTCCTATTCCCGGACCTATTCCTATTACATCTGCTTCGCTTATAAGTTTTAAAAGGTATGCTTCATCATATGTTTCCCATGATACACCCACACTTACAAACATAACTTCGGGCAAAGCGTAAAAAGCATTTCTGCCTATTTCAAGAGAAGCTGTTTTCAGTGTGCCGATTCCGCTTCTTAAAGCAGATGCAGAAGCCATGCATGCCGCACCGAAAAAACCGTCACTTCCTGCGATTAAAAGCCCCTTTCCGTTATCCCCTTTATGAGAGTCACGCTTCCGTGTGCCGACCAACGCTTTCACATATTCGCTTGTTATAATTTCAGAATTCATTTATTTATTGACCGCATCAACTATTGCCATAGAAGTTGCTTTTACTGCCGCCACAAGTATCGGCATTAACGGATAATTTTCAATCTCACCGGTGGAAGCACCGAATACCGTATCACCGTCCATCATTGTATGAACGGGACGTATAGCCATTGCCATGCCGTCATGTGCCATGCTTGCAAGCTTGTTTGCTTCTTCTCTTGTGAGTGCAGCATTGGTAGCCACTATGCCTATTGTCGTATTACCGAAAGCCGCTTTTGCCATAAGTTCAGGATTAAAGCACGGAATAAACTCGCCGTTTAAAGTTGCCGCCGCAAGAAGCTTGCCATCGTCAGGATTATACACATCACCGAGTGCATTTACTATCATCAGTGCAGCAACTTTAACATCGCCCTCAAGCTCAATGCAAGCAGAACCTATATGACTTTTGAATGCATTCTCCTGCCCTAAGCACTTACCCAAAGTTGCACCTGTTGCCGCACCGACGCATGCTCTTTCAACAGGTTTGTCAGTTGCATTTTCACAAGCATAAGAGCCGTTCTCTTTTGTCGGTCGAACGTCCGATTTTCCTATTCCAAGGTCATATATTACCGCAGATGGTACTATTGGTACTTTAGCATAACCTGTATCCATACCAACGCCCTTTTCTTCTAAATATTCCATTGCACCGCAAGCAGCTTCAAGACCGAATGCACTTCCGCCGCTGAGCATTATGCAATTTATCTTTTCAACTGCATTACAACCACGAAGCAAATCCGTTTCTCTTGTTCCGGGTGCACTGCCTCTTACATCAACTCCAACCTTTGCACCGTTATCAAAAATAACGGCAGTACAGCCCGTCATAGCCTCACTATTGGTATAGTGACCTACTCTTATTCCTTTTATGGAGGTTATCGTATCATTCATCACAGGATTCATCCTCTCCGAAATTTTCAATATCATAATCAATCTCACCCATGATTTCCCGTATAACGGAAAAATCATAACCGCGTGAAAACAGACGTTTCATTATTCTGCTATCACGCTCCTTTGGTTCAAGATGTTCAAACTGTCTTGCAAATTTTTCCGCAACAGCTCTTGCATTGCTTATTTCAATATCGTTAGTAACATTTTCAAGTGCTGCCGCTATTATTTCATCATCGATTTTATGACCTTTCAACTGTTCTGTAAGCTTTCGTCTGCTTACGGGCTTAGTGTTCAAACGTGATTCAATAAAATCTCTTGCGTATTTTTCATCATTTACATAATTAAGCTCTTTTAAGCGTTCAACAGCCGCATAAATCTCATACTCGCCAAAATCACATTTATCAAGATGCAATTCCACTTCCCTTATTGTACGCGGTTTTGAAGCAAGATAATCAAAAGCCTCATCTAAAGGAGAAGCACCCATTTTTTTCTTTGCCATAATTTTTTCTCCGTATAAAAAAAGATTGTGAACAAACAATATTATTATAACACAAAAACAAGGAGGTACAACCATGCAGCAACCATTCAACCAAAATGCACAGATGCCGGACATCGACACAAAGAACCTCGGTATCATACAGGACCAAATGCACCATGAAGCCCTTGCATATAAAAAAGCAAGTGTTTATGCGAGCTATTTTACGGATCCAACACTCAGTAATATCGCAAGGCAGAGTGCACAGCATCATAAGCAGCATTTCGATGCATTACAAAACTACTTGAACTCTCATAAATAATAAAGGAGGTAATATCATGTCTTTTTCACCGTCCATGAGTGAGCAGGAACTTCTTTCGGATCTTCTTGCACAAGAAAAAACACTCATTAAGGAATATGCAGAATCAGTAACCGAATCTTCCTGTGATAATCTTCGCAAATTGCTTTTAAACAATATGACGGAATGTTCTCAGGATCAGCTTTGCGTATTTCGTCAGATGCAGCAGCGTAACTTCTACAAAACGAAGGACGCACCCGATTCGGAAGTTCAGACAGCTAAACAGGAAATGGAACAGCTCAAACAGCAAACAGGTTTTCAGCAAAGCTAAAACAGTTTAAGAACGAACCCCCCTACGTCACCTTGTCGTGGCGTAGGGGGGTGGTAGTTACTTAAGCTTTAA
>JAZNWT010000145.1:0-2223 GCA_045593465.1 Clostridia bacterium | reverse complement strand
AATTCCAAGTGAAAAGCCATGGTTTGATTTTTTCTGAAGATTTTTATTTAATCTTTGACTCAAGGTCTGCAATACGCTTTTTGAGCGAAGCAAGCTCCAATTCCACGGGATCGGGCAGATGTATCTGGTCAAGGTCGATATCGGGAGTGACGGTTTTTGATACCGGTGCAGAGCCGTTAACTGCGGGACACGAGGATATCATGTCGCAAGTGGAATCCGCGGTATTCGTGCAGGCAGGAACACCTGTTTCGGAACGTGGGCAGGCGGCTATCTTTACAACACGGCCGGGCACGCCTACTACGGTTGAGTGCGGAGGAACATCGTGAAGCACGACTGCACCTGCACCTATTTTTGCATATGCACCTACATTGATGGGGCCTAAAACACGTGCACCGCTTGAAATCATAACATTGTTGCCTATGGTAGGGTGACGCTTGCCCACATCTTTACCCGTACCGCCCAATGTTGCACCCTGATAGATGGTGACATCATTTCCGACAACTGTTGTTTCACCTATTACAACGCCCATTCCGTGGTCTATAAATACACGGTCGCCTATTACGGCACCGGGATGTATTTCAATACCTGTGAAAAAGCGGCAGCACTGCGAAACTATGCGTGCCCAAAGCTTAAAGCCGTGGGTATGCAGAAAGTATGCAAATCTGTGACTTCTTATTGCACGAAAGCCGGGGTAGCAAAGCAAAACTTCGAGAGCGTTGCGTGCGGCAGGGTCTCTGTCAAGTATGCAGCGTATATCACTGCGGTAGCGTTTAAACATAGTTATATCAACCTTTTCGGATTTTTTTCGTCAGTATATTTTATTTGTATTTTTGTGCTTTGGTGCATTACTCTTTGGTATACTGCAAAAGCTCAACATCTGCAAGCTCGAATATTTTAAGTGCAAATTCATCGGGATAGCCCTCACCGTATATTACTCTCTTAATGCCGGAATTGACTATCATTTTTGCACATATGACACAGGGCTGATGTGTGCAGTAAAGTGTTGCACCTTCAATGCTTACACCCATTTTCGCCGCCTGGATTATTGCGTTTTGCTCTGCGTGTATTGCATAGCAAAGCTCGTGCTTTGTGCCGGACGGTATATTAAGTGTGCGACGCATACATTCTTCACGGTCGGCACAGCTTTCGATGCCTGCAGGGGCACCGTTATAGCCTGTAGTAAGTATTCGCTTATCTTTTACTATAACTGCACCAATGCGGCGGTTTGACTGGTAACAGCTTGACCATGAACCGATTGTTTTTGCAAGCTCCATAAAGCGGTGATCCCACTTTGTCCAAAATGTGTTTTCCATTTGCCGACCTCCCAAAGTGATACTTGGTACGCATTATACCATATAATTTAAAAGATTGCGACAAAATGAGGAGTAATTGTGAAAATATGAATTGACTGCTTGAAAAAAGGTAATACTTGGTCTATCATTAAACTTGCTTGTTAGCACTCGAAAAGTCGGAGTGCTAAAAAGAAGCAAAAATCAAATTATATATAATTGACATAGGAGGTCATTAAAATGAAGATCAAACCCTTGGCTGACAGAGTAGTTGTCAAGAGCGTAGAGGCAGAAGAAACAACAAAGAGCGGCATTATCCTTACGGGCAGTGCAAAGGAAAAGCCCCAGATTTCCGAAGTTTTGGCAGTAGGTGAAGGCGGCTTGGTTGACGGTAAGGAAGTTGTCATGAATGTTAAGGTTGGCGACAAGGTAATATACTCAAAGTATGCAGGAACGGATGTTAAGGTAGACGGCGAAGAATATGTTATCGTTCGTCAGGCGGACATACTTGCAATAGTCGAATAAGGAGGAAATAAAAATGGCAAAGCAGATTAAATACGGTGAAGAAGCACGCCGTGCACTTGAAGCAGGCATGAATGCACTTGCTGATACGGTTAAAATAACATTGGGACCTAAGGGCAGAAACGTAGTTCTCGATAAAAAATACGGTGCACCCCTCATCACAAATGACGGTGTTACAATTGCAAAGGAAATCGAGCTTGAAGACCCGTTTGAAAACATGGGTGCACAGCTTGTAAAGGAAGTTGCTACAAAGACAAACGATGTAGCAGGCGACGGTACAACAACAGCTACACTTCTTGCACAGGCGCTTGTGCGTGAAGGCTTGAAGAACGTTGCTGCAGGTGCAAACCCTATGATAGTAAGAAAGGGTATCCAGAAAGCAGTAGATGCAGCAGTAGAAAAGCTTCTTGCA
>JAZNWT010000144.1:0-7630 GCA_045593465.1 Clostridia bacterium | reverse complement strand
GAGTTGTCTTCCTAAGACCGCTTGGCCTCCGACTTTGGAAAACAACTGCATTTTCTGCAAGATAGTAAACGGTGAAATACCCGGCAAAAAGGTTTATGAGGACGAAAAGGTTGTGGCATTTTATGATATAGAGCCCCAAGCACCCGTTCATGTTCTCATTATCCCCAAAGCACATTTTTCAAGCACTCTTGATCTTGGCGAAAGTACTTGTGCTGTAGTGGGAAACATGGTGCTTGCGGCGAACAAAATCGCAGAAGAACTCGGCGTTAACGACAGCGGTTTCCGTCTTGTTATGAACACGGGCCGTGATGCAGGTCAAACCGTTCCCCATCTTCATATGCACCTTTTAGGCGGCAGAGAATTTTCCTGGCCCGCAGGTTGATTTTATCGTGGGGTTCCACCCCACACCCCGGTCGCTTTTTGTTAAAAGCGACCTAAAAAAAGACAAAAAGTAAACTAAAAAACGTTTGCGACAAGGCAAACGGTTTTTTTCTACCACATAAACGCAGTTTTACTTAGCTTCTTTATTGTAATTATATACTGCCACCAAATTTCTTTACGCCTTCCTCTATTTCATGCAACTCATTTAACGGTTTTTGTGCTTGTGCTTTTGAAACGAAAATCATCAAAGCTCCAATGAAAGCAAAAATACCAAATAAAATTGCTATTGGTGTTACTTCTAAAGTAAACATCCATATCATACAAATGAGCGAAACCAATCCTACTACTATTCCGGCAACAATTCTAAACTTACTTATTTTCGCAAGCTTATCAGCTTCTTTTTTTAATTCTTGTGGATTTCTGAATCTTTTTCCGCATTTATCACACACAAAATGTGTTCTTAATCCAATATGCGATGCCGCAGTCAATACACCCTGCTTCACACCGCCAAGCATTGCCCCGGCAACACCGCCCTGCAAAGCACCCGAAAGATTTTCATCACTTATTACCTTTAATTCCGGGTTTCCGCAATTAGGACAACATAATCCTCTTTTTTCATTAGCCATATTCTTACCTCCTGAATACTTTTTCTCGATTATACTCAATATATTGAGTATTGTCAATCGTTTGAGTATGTTATCTTTTCTTTGGTGAGAGAAGTATGATTAGTTACAAACCTTTTTATGAAACACTTTTTAGAAAAGGTATAACCGAATATAACCTGATTTTTAAGCAAGGTTTTTCAGCAAACACCTTACACAGAATGAAAAAAGGTGAGGCTATCAGCACAAAAACACTTGATTCACTTTGTTATGTGCTCGATTGCGAAATAGGCGATATCATCAAGTTTGAAAAAGAATAATCCTCCTCTACTCTGATAATGTAAAGGAGGATTTTTATTACTTCTTTATCGCTGTCGTCACGGTTTACAAATTCCACATGGACTGTAGCCATCATTTATCAATTCTTCACGTGTTCCTTCAAAATACCCCTTGTTTTCGTCACTTATCCTTGAAGCACTTGAGCATGAGGGATAATGAAACTTTTTGGTATTATTATTCAGAACATAATCACATTGTGACGCATTTGAGTTTTCCGAATCCGTATTCTCGGAATCGGAACCGACATTTGAATAAACATCTGCATCCTTATTCCTTTCAACCGTAAAGCTTACGGTATCACCGTCGGATGTGCAATATATATCACCCTGCATATCCGTTCTGTAAAGCTTTACTTCGGCATCATAAAGTCTGCTCAAAGTTGCTTCGGTCGGGTGTCCGTAGCTGTTGCCCTCGCCAACGGATATCACCGCATATTCGGGCATTATCTCTCTTAAGAACGGATATGTGGTGGATGTATCAGCACCGTGATGTCCGACTTTTAATACCGTTGCACTCAAGTCCATGCCGCTTTCAAGCACTGCTTGTTCTGCTTCTCTTTCGGCATCACCCGTGAACAGGAACGACGTGTTTTTGTATATTATTTTGAGTATTATTGATGTATCGTTAACATCATCGCCGCCGTTTAAACCGAGAATTTTTACCTTGGCACTTCCAAGCTCATACACATCACCGATTTTCGGTACGCATATGCCGCCTCCGTTTTTGTCCGCATATCTTACAAAATCATTGAAAACATCACTATCATAGCTTTTTACGGGGCAAAGCGTTAAGCGTGCAGTGGCATAATTAAGTGCACCCGACAAACCGCCGACATGATCCTCATGTGCATGAGTTGCTACAAGGATATCAAGCATTGCCACTTTTTCTTTTTCAAGCACTGAATAAATCAAGCTTGAATCTCCCCTGTTTCCGCCGTCTATAAGCATATAATGTCCGTCGCATTCAATAAGTGCGGCATCTGCCTGCCCCACATCAATGAAATGTATACTGAACGAAGAATTACTCGGCTCCGACGGTTTTGGCGTGTTTGTAACATTTGGCGTTGAACCAATTAAAACAAGTTGCAATCTTGCAATATCCCTTGAATTCACATAGCCGTCAGAGTTAAAATCTGCCGCATTCTTCTGCTCGTCGTTTAAATCTTTTATGTTTAAAAGATACTTTTGAATTGCCGCAATATCTCTTGAGTCCGTCTTGCCGTCAAGCGTTACATCGCCTTTCATTCCGGCAAACGAAAACGCAAATAACAGCATTCCAGCAATCAAAATTGCCAATAATCTTTTCATACACGAATCTCCTCGAAATCGGTTTTACTGCTCTTATTTTAGCATTTTCTCCAAAACAAGGCAATATCGTTAAGGAGGACTTTTTAAATGCTTGGTGAAAAGATATTTATGCTTAGAGAACAAGGTAAGCGGTTTAACCGACAGTGAATTAGCTCACATTCAGCAAATAATAAATGATATAAGAAAAAACTAAACTGCTTAAAATCCATAAGCAGTTTTTTATTCAGTATAACAGCTCTGTCAGTGCTTCGTTTTGCATATCGAGCCCTTTATCCGTCATTTTCAGCCTGTTGCCCGACAAGTTTAACCAACCTTTATTTTCAAGGATTTCTGATTGTTTTTTATATTTATCGAAAAAGTTTATTCCAAATTGATTTTTAAATTCTTCAAGTGAAAAACCGCTTATTTTTCTTAACGACAGCATCAAAAATTCAAACATTTCCTCGTCTTTTTCTATAACTTCATGTGTATTTTCCTTTTCGGGATAAGCTATATATTCTTCAAGCAAATTCGTGTTTGACCATCGTTCAATATTATCGTTAAATCGAATTGCACTGTGTGCGGCAACTCCAAGCCCCAAATACTCGCCGTTTTGCCAATAGTTTAAATTATGCCTGCACTCATAGCCTTTCTTTGCATAGTTCGATATTTCATAACGGTTATATCCGTTTGAGGTTAAAAGCTCTATTCCCGCTCTGTGCATCAAATATGCTTCGTCTTCATCGGGTAATGTTATCTCGCCTTTGCTATACATACTGTCAAGCTTTGTTCCCTCCTCCAAAATGAGCGAGTAAGCCGAAATATGCTTAGGTGAAAGGTCGATTATTTTATTTAAAGTATCTATATATGACTTTAAAGACTGTTTTGGGAGTGCGTACATAACATCTATATTGATATTATCAAAACCGCATTTTCTTGCAAGATAAAAGCTTTCCCGTGCATCGACAGCATTATGTATTCTGCCTATTGCTTTTAAAACTTCATCGTCCATGCTCTGAACACCAAGGGAAAGTCGATTTATTCCTGCATTTCTGTATGAATTAAGCTTTTCTTCGTTCAATGTGCCCGGATTGGCTTCAATTGTTATTTCGGCATCGCCTGTAATAGTAAATTTTTGCCTCAATTCATTTAAAATATCGGTTATGTAGTGCGGCTGTATTGCAGAGGGAGTTCCCCCTCCTATAAAAACGGTATCAAACAAATAAGACTGCATTTTTTGCGAGTAAAATTGCATTTCTTTTTTTAAAGCATCACAATAACTCGCAATAAAGCAGTCCGCTTTATCGGTATAGGATATAAAAACACAGTAATTGCATTTTTTAATGCAAAACGGTATGTGTATATATAACCCTGCCATATGTTCAGTTTATTCTGAGTACGCTCATAAATGCCTCGCTCGGCACGGAAACCGAACCTACCTGACGCATACGTTTTTTACCCTCTTTTTGCTTTTCAAGAAGCTTCTTTTTACGGGTAATATCGCCGCCGTAGCACTTAGCCAAAACGTCTTTTCTGACTGCACGGACGGTTTCTCTTGCGATTATCTTACCGCCGATTGCCGCCTGAATGGGAATTTCAAACTGCTGACGCGGTATAACCTCCTGAAGCTTTTCCGCAACCGCTCTGCCCTTTGCGTATGACTTATCTCTGTGAACTATGGTTGAAAGAGCATCACACATATCGCCGTTGAGCAAAAAGTCAAGCTTTACAAGGTCTGACTTTACATACTTTTTAAGCTCATAATCAAAGGACGCATATCCCCTGCTTCTTGACTTTAGCTGATCAAAGAAGTCGTATATTATCTCGTTAAGCGGAAGCTCATACTTTATGTTAACACGTGTTTCTTCGATATATGTCATATCGATAAATACACCGCGTTTTTCCTGGCAAAGCTCCATTATCGTTCCGACATATTCCGACGGAGTCATAATATGTGCTTCCACCATGGGTTCTTCCATGTATTCTATCTCTGTAACAGGCGGCATATTGCTTGGGTTGTCAAGCTGTATCTCTTCACCGTCGGTACGTTTTATTTTGTATATAACACTCGGTGCGGTCGTAACAAGGTCGAGATCAAATTCTCTCTCCAAACGCTCCTGTATTATTTCCATGTGCAAGAGCCCCAAAAAACCGCATCTGAAGCCGAAACCGAGTGCAAGTGATGTTTCGGGTTCGAATGAAAGTGCGGCATCATTAAGCACAAGCTTATCAAGTGCATCACGCAAGTTTTCATAATATGCACCATCGGCAGGATAAATACCGCAAAATACCATGGGATTAGCCTGTTTATAACCGGGGAGCGGTGTTTTTGCACCGTTTTGTGCAGTAGTTATAGTATCGCCCACCTTAGTATCTGCAACGCTTTTTATTGATGCGGCAATATAACCTACCTCGCCGGCTGAAAGTGAATCCGTCGGCTTGGGAGTCGGTGTAAACACGCCGACCTCGGTAACCTCAAATTCTTTACCCGTTGCCATGAACTTAATTCGTGTTCCTGCTTTTACAGTACCCTCTTTAACTCTTACATATGAAACAGCACCTTTAAAGTTATCATATATGCTGTCGAAAATAAGTGCCTGAAGCGGATTGTTTTCATCACCGTCGGGAGGCGGCACAAGGTCAACGATTTGAGCAAGCACCGATTCAACATTTATGCCGTTTTTAGCTGAAATCTGCGGTGCATCCTCTGCCGGTATGCCTATAACATCTTCAATTTCTTTTATTGCATGCTCGGGCTGTGCACTCGGCAAGTCTATTTTATTTATAACGGGAAGTATTTCAAGCGAATTATCGAGTGCAAGATACACATTTGCAAGCGTCTGTGCCTCAATGCCCTG
Organism: Clostridia bacterium; assembly: GCA_045593465.1. GTDB lineage: Bacteria > Bacillota > Clostridia > Christensenellales > CAG-138 > RGIG3096. Next base: position 2,164 of record JAZNWT010000144.1, on the reverse strand, counting down.
TGTTGCATCAACGACCAAAACCGCACCCTCGCAAGCCGCAAGACTTCTTGATACTTCGTAAGTAAAGTCAACATGGCCCGGTGTGTCGATAAGGTTAAACATATAAGTCTTACCGTCGGTATGCTTATAAAACATACGCACAGCGGTGGATTTTATTGTAATGCCACGCTCACGCTCGATATCCATGGTATCCAAAAGCTGATTTTCCATATCACGTAAAGCCACCGTATCGGTAAGCTCCATCATTCTGTCAGCCAAGGTTGACTTGCCATGGTCTATATGTGCTATTATACTGAAATTTCTGATAAGTTCACGGCTGTATGCCATTGTTATTCCTCCAAGTGAATCTCAAAATATAATAGCATATTTTCACACCTTTTCGCAACTTTATTGCATATCATTCATTTTGATTTATCAAACACACTATAATATGTTATAATCATAAAAAATCCATGGAGGTACCAATATGTTTTGCGATAATTATGAATCATTTGTTGAAGCACTTGTAAAGCGTGGTTTTACGGTACATTCTGCTGCAGATAAAAACGAAGCACGCACAATAGTTCTTGATATAGTCGGCAACTCAAAAGCAGGCTTCGGCGGCTCTGTTACCATAAAAGAGCTTGAATTAAAAGAAGCTTTGGATAATCGGGGCAACATAACCAATACTCACAACGGAGTAACGGACAAAACCGAAGCTGAATTACAAAGAAGACTTGCTAAAGAAGCAGACTATTATATTTGTTCCACAAATGCCGTAACAAAAGACGGTAAGCTTGTAAATATAGACGGCATGGGCAACCGTGTAACAGCCATGATTTACGGTCCCAAAAATGTTATTTTGGTAGTCGGCAAAAACAAGCTCACAAATAATATCGATGAAGCGATTGAGCGTATACACACTGTCGCTTGCCCCAAAAACGCAGAGAGACTTAACCGTGACCTTCCCTGTCGTGAAACAGGCAAATGTCAGGACTGCGATTCTCCGTTCCGTATGTGCAATGCTATCACTATTTTAGAGCATAAAACAACAGGTATTGCTTCTTTCCACATTGTCTTGGTTGACGAAGAATTAGGCTATTGAGTTATTTTACCTACATTTTAAGATGTGCCGACAACACACTTTATACGGGCTATACAGACGATATAGAAAAGCGTGTTTTAGTGCATAACAGCGGCAAAGGTGCCAAATACACAAGAGCACGCCTTCCCGTTTCTTTGGTTTACTTTGAAAAACATGAAAACAAAAGCGACGCTTTGAAGCGTGAAGCTCAAATCAAAAAGCTGTCCCGTCAGGAAAAATTCATGCTTATACAAGAAAAAACACCTGAATATTAAATATGATAACATTATGAATCCCCTCGCTCACATTGAAAGTAAGCGAAGGGATTTTAGTATTATCATTCACAACCATTTAATTTTAGCCGATAAGTTTCTTTTGAAGCTGTGCTATATCACGGGAATTAAGTGTTCCGTCTGCTTTTATGTCTGATGCAAGCAAGAATATACTTCCAAGCGACTTAATTTCGGTTATATGCTTTTGCATTGCCGCAATATCTCTTGAGTTTGCCACAGCATCACCCGTTGCATCACCCGTGACAACAACTGTTACACTGTCTAAAACATTACCGTTTTCATCAAAAAGTATTACAACACAACCCGTGCCAATAAGTGCGTTTTCGTCCGTCAGATCGTCACCGTTTGAATTTGTGACAACAATACCCTCGCCGCTTTCAAGCTTTGAAACAAGAACTCCCAGGCTTGTTTTTTCACCAATACCGTTTAAAGTGCCGTTTTCCCTGTCAATAACATAGTCGCTTTCGGGATCCGGTACAATTTCATTTGTACTTGGTTCAGGCGTCAGTTCAGCGGTAGGTTCTATTGTAGGTTCTATTGTAGGTTCTATTGTGGGTTCAGCAGTAGGTTCTGCTGTGGGAGCAACCGTAGGAGCCTGTGTTGTGGGAGCAACTGTGGGTTCATATGTGACCACTGGCGTGAGAGTGGGAGCAACCGTGGGGGTTGCTGTAGGTCTAGGTGTAGCCGTAGGAGCCTGTGTTGTGGGAGCAGTTGTGGGAGCAACTGTTGGTGTCACTATGGAAGTCGCCACAAAAGAAATATTGTTTTTATTTGCATATTCTTCAATATAAGAACCGCTTACACCGTA
>JAZNWT010000143.1:0-13221 GCA_045593465.1 Clostridia bacterium | reverse complement strand
GCCATCGCAAAGCTCTGAGCTGTGCCGTCAGCTTTTGTTACAAGACCATAGCTTGTCTTTACGATAACCTGTCTTGCCCAGCGTGCATCACTGCCGGGACCGTAAGGAACATCCCATGTGTGTACGGGGATGGAAGCTATAACTGCTTCACCTGAAGCTGTAACTTCGCCCGTCTTTGCGATTGTGATTGTTGCATCGTTTGTGTACTTATCAACTGTGTAATCAAGTTCAAAGCCTTCAGCTACTTCTGCAAAATCGAGCACCCAATCGTGTGAACCGTTAAGGTTAAGAACAGTTTCGAGCTTTTCTATGCTTTCAATGTTTTCAGCCTTAACATCTACCCAATAAACGGAACCAACCAAAAGCTTATCTGCTTCTGCGTCCTTGGGGACAACATTAACTGCTGCTTCGCTTTCGTTTGCATCAACCGTGAATGAGCGAGTGATAGATGCGGGGTTGCCGTTATTGTCCTCAATTTCAAAGCGAACTGTGTGTGTGCCCTCTGTGAAGACTATGTCTGCAAGAGTCATGAGACCGCTTGATGTGCAAGTCAAACTCTTTGTAACATCAACACCGTCTATATATGCCTTAGCACTTGAAATATCCAAACCAACAGCATTGTCTGCTTCAAAGTCGTTTGCCTGAACAACCAAGGAAGCTATGTTGCTGTCGATTGTCTGACCGTTAACTTTAACCATTGTGTCGTTTAAGCCGTAAGCGATGTTCATATCGCCAAGTACGGGATTTTCACGGTCTTCAACTGCATCCGAATAGTCGATTGTGATATCGTCTATAAAGATCGTGTATTTACCGGCCTGGTTTTTGTGTTCCGCAGCAATATATTCGTACGGAGAGCTCATATCCTGGTAGTCATCAGCATAGAATTGGAGATGGTCTACACGGAAGGGAGATGCGAGCTTGGAGACATCAGCTTTTATATAGTACCAGCCGGGTGTTTCAATATTTGTTGTATAGCCCAAGGGGATTAATTCGGGTGATGCCTTACCTGTGCTTGTGCTTCCTGCGTTAAATGTACGGAACTGTGACCAAAGTCCGTCTGCATCTTCGGGAATGTATGCCCAGAAGCCGATTGCTGTAGCATCCTTTATGTTTTCAAGTTCCCAATTCTTAATGTTGAAGCCCCAGCGGCCGCTGTAGTAGGTGTACTTTGTTGTGTCGATGGTAAGTGCCATTGCGTATTCGCCGTTTCTGACCATACCTGTTTCGGCAGTTACCAATTCAACAGAGCCTGTTTCACCTTTGTTGTACATAGGTACAGCTGTATAGGGGAATTCACCATCTTCAAAGTCTTCAACTATTTCAGAACCCTTACCGATTTTGATGTTAGCTGTTGTTGAAACTTGAGTGCCTGCAAATGTTGCGGTGATTGTACCTGCAGAAGAACCTGTTCCGTCGTTTGCAGTGAAGTTAAATCCGTCAAGAGTACCTAAAGTGCTGTCTGATAATGCAAGGATTATATCACCGGACTTAAGTGTAACTGCATTAAGACCATTGTTTACAGTTGCGGATACGGAAAGAGCAACTGTTTTTCCAATGGGAGCTGTGATAACAGCCTTTGAGAATGCCAAAGCTGTGGGGATAACAACATTAACTGATGTTTCGCCTACGACCTCGCCTTCATAAATCATCTGTATAACTGCTTCGCCTGTTTTACCGCTTGCTGTGAATACGCCGTTTTCTATGCTGCCCATGGAAGCATCCTTAAGCTGCAATACTGCTTCTGTGGGAATTTCTGCCTGTCCGCCTGCCTTATCTGCACCTGTAGCGGTGATGAGAGCAGTGCCGTTGGGAGTGATGTATTCTTCGGAAGCCGTGAGCTTTGCGGAGTTGAATGTACCGTCGGGCTCTGCATGGGAAATAACCAAGATGCCGCCCAATGTTGCACGTTCACTGCCGTCGGAGGGAGTGGACTTCATTGTGAGCTCGCCCGTACCTGCACGTTCTGAAATGAATGTGGAGGAGCCGCCGCCGTCACCGTTAACAGCATCAACACAACCCATTGCAAGGAGCCATTCTGCGAGCTCGTGCATGGATGAGCCATAGGAAGCAGGAGCAACACGACCGTCATTCATCATGATGATGAGGTTGCCGTTTTCCTTAATACCGATTACGGAACGGGGAGCACGGTTTGTATCTGAGTGGTCTTCCGTGGGATACTGGCTTACGCCGTCTTTGATTATCCAACCGAAGTTTGCGGAAATTGCATTGTAGCTGTCTTCGGGGATGGGTTCGCTTGCACTGTGCAAAGAAGCCTTGCCGTCCTTTGTTACTGAAAGGAATGTCTGAGCAGTGCTTGAGCCGTTTGCATTTCTTTCATCGGAGTACACAACACCGTTCCATACAAGAACGCCATAGGGATGATCGTTGTCGTAACGGAGGTTTGTGTTCATACCGCCGACAACATTGAGACCGAGGCTTTCGATGTGTGCAGCCTGAGCTGTGAGCTGCTGTGCACCCTGGTTTGCCTTGTCGTCAAGGTCGATACCTTCTTCAAGACCCTTGTATGTGGGCATGATGGAAATGTCTTCATTTGAAAGATCTACTTCAATTACGTGAAGTACATTACGGTTTGCACCGTCTGCACTGTTGAGAACTATCTCGGATTCAACAGCACCGGGAGCAAGAATGTAATCTTCTCTTGAAATGAGACTGTAGAAACCGCAGCTATTATCGAGGTCGATATTTACGCCTGCTGCGATAGCTGATATCGGCAACATTGTTACTGCTAACAATATTGACAATACCGAAAGCATGGTTTTTCTTGCTTTCATTTGAGTTTTCCTCCTTTAAAATTTTTATATCCTTAACGGTTCCTTGCTTTACCGTTTTAGATTCAAGTTATTTTGACGAAAAACCGTCAAGCTGTTGAATGTAGTAGCGAACATCGTTCACACCTTCGAGCATACCGTAAACAATATCCTCCTCTTCGCTTGTGAGTGTGCCGTCGCTCACAAATTCGCTGTGGTTTAAGTAGACGGGTGTCTTTGTGCCGTCTTTTTCAACATAGCCGACAAGCTCATTACCCTGAACATCTTGTGAAAATACAACGCTGAAAAGGTCGAATGTTTTTTCGCCTATTTTGCACATGAAGTTTATTGAATACATTGAGTCGGATTCAGTGGTTTCGATTTTTACATTGTCGGCCCAATCGGAGGGATAGAGCAACGCACCGTAGGGGGTGGATACCTCGGTGGGCTTAGCAGTTGCATCGGGAATATAAACGGGTGAGTCACCGTTGCTGCCACAACCTGCAAAAGCAAGTAATGCAAATATAGCTACTGCTAAAATAACGAGAGTTTTCTTATTCATGCTTACTTTCCGCCTTTCTTGTTTTCAGTATAATGCGTATACGGCTTTGTTATATCACATACGATTGTATGATGATGTCCGTATTTTTTGTCCTCGCTTAAATCGCTTCGCCAATCACCGTATTTTTGGGTGAGATAGGCATCGTAATTTTCGGGAACGGTTACGCAAAGTCCCTCAAATACTGCTTTGGTGCCTTTCCCGTATTGCCAACGCTTTGCATATTCCTTTTTACCCTGCCAATTCCCGTGATTGCACCATATGTCCGCACTTTGTGTAGGATAGCTTGATATGAGCTGTTCAAGCTTTTTTAGTGTCTTATGTGTACGCTTGTGATAGCCTAATATGCGGAAAATACGGTTTCTGAAGCGTATTTTCTTATTTCCGCCGTCGCCCAGTGTGCAGTATTGTTTCCATGTTGCAAGCTTTTTTTTGCGGTCAAATTTTTTCTGCTCCTTTTTCGACAGGGGATAACCGTCAAGCGGAAAAACATCTATATATACACCGTGATTGATGTTAAGATGCTCCACACCCTTTTCGATAAAAGTGGTTGAAGAATCCCTGAGCTTACTGAAAACATGGGGGAATTCCCTGTCGCTTCTGTAATTTTGCAGAAACAGGTTTTCTTTAAGCATGGAGGGGGCTTTTTCAAGGAATATTTCATAATCCTTTCGCACAAGAGCAACATCAATATCATCATCCCAAGGTATAAATCCATTATATTTTACTGCTCCGAGTGCACTGCCGCAAACCAGAAAATAGTTTAATGACAGCTTGTCGCATATATCGACAAAAACCTTCAGTAATTCAAACTGTTTTTTCTGTAAATCATTCATGCTCATAGCTTAATTCTCACTCTTCCCGGCTTAACAACCGTTTTTTTAATTATAAACGGGAATGAAAGCATGAAATATGCCATGTAGCCCGATTCCATTCGTAAAGAAGAATTATATACTGCACATATTATGCAGCAAATCGCAAACACTCTTGAAAGCTGGCAATACATCTTGTCCTCAAGACTGCAGCCTTTCTCCTGCTTGCCCATAAAGAACACAATAATAAAGAAAGCAAACAGAAAAGCAAGACCTATAAAACCGTTTTCAATGAACATAAATGCGGTTGACAGCCATGAATAGTGAAGCCACGAATACTGCTGATAAAAAGGAGTGTTCAAAAAACTGTATGCAGATGTGTCGCAGTTTCCAAGTCCCATTCCCGTAAGCTTGTCGACAGTGGAAGGCAAAAAGCTTTCGGATATTATGGGTATCGCATTCAAACGGTTAAGGTCGCCCGATGAAGTGTAACCGCTTTCGCTTGTTGCAAGGTCAAACATAGCTTCAAGCGTGAATGTTTCTGCAAAGAACGGGAATATATGTACGAGCAGCCGTATGGAAGCGATTATACCGATGAAGCCGCCTATTATTAAAAGGAGCTTTCTCCACGAAAAATCGGTTATAAGTACACAAATCGCAAGTATGAGTGCAAATTCCAGCATGAAGAATTTTAATTCGCCCAATGCCGCAATTACAAGACACATGCCGCATTTTGAGATGCATTGCCAAAGGTCTTCCTTATGATTAAGATAAAATATGATGGATTTTGCCGATATCATCATGAGGAATATGTTTGTGTAAGCGGAACATCCGCTTTCGGTTCCGAACATTCCGCCCAAGTTATCCTGCTTTATTCCGCTGAAGAAAAATTGAAACAGGCAGACAGCGGCATTTACCCAGAACAGTTTATCAAAGAGCGAGAGTGCCTTTTTTATATGCGACCTTTGAAGGAATGTTATGAAAGCCAAAAAAGCAACATAAAATCTGAAGTTGTTTCTTACTCCCCAAAGGTAATACGCTGCCGACTGATATTTGAAGACATATACTATCAGAGTAAACAGGAAGAAACACAGTATTACGCCTCTGAAAATTTTCTTTTCCAAAGAAGCCGGCTTTTTCTGTATAAGCAAAAGCACAAAAAGGAATATCCAACAAATATCGCAAATATATTTTACCGACGAGGGAAGCCCTAAAACTTCAATAAGCAGTGCAAATGTAAACGGGAAAAGCAAAATAAACCAGATTAAAAACTCCGGCTGATTCGGCTTGTTTATGCGTATTACACTCCTCAAAGGAAACTCCTTTCTATGCGGCAAACTACTTTATTGCTTTTTTAAATGCACATACCGCTTCGCATTTTTTGCAGTTCACGCATTTTTCTTCGTCGCAAACAGGGTAATAAAAACCCTCGTTGTCAAGAGAAACGCTTATTGCTGACACTTTGCAGACAGCTTCGCAGGCAAAACAGCCGCAGCACTGCTCTTTTTTGTCAAACAAAACAGGCATATCAGCACTTCCTCCCGACTTTATGTTTTAAGTGTTTAACGGCAAGCAATGCTTCTTTTAAATGCAAAGCGTTTGCCGCACTTGCAAGCTGTGCCTTGAAAATGCCGCTAAATGTGTTGTTGCCGACAGCTTTTTGCAATTCAAGGTAACCGCCTTTATTGTATATTTCCCACAATTCGCCATGCATTGACGGTTTCTTTGCAGGTGCTTCCATGTGGGGTTGATGCACTTCTTCATACTTTATTTCACGGTATTCCATATTTGAAAAACCTGCCATAGCCCATTCAAGCCCGATTTTGGTGTTTGTGATAACGAGCGAGCTTGCTTTGTTATAGCGTGATGCTTCGCTCGACCAATGGTCGGCTATTGAAATGTCGGCACCTCTTTCTTTTTTTGCAAAGGGGCAGACATAGCACGACGGACGAAGCACAAGGTCCTTTAAAAATACCGAGTAAAACCAATCGTACTTTGTGGAGGAGGCGTTATATTTTTTGCCGTTTTCAAACACAACCTCCATATCCTGACGCTTTTCGGCCCTGCTTTTTGCACGGAAACGGCAAGATACAGCTTTGCTTTTATACCGCTTCTCCAAATGTGCCGTATAGTCGTTGAAAAAACGCACACTGCCCACGCCGTGGCATATTACTTCAACCGTTAAAAGCGATGAAGCGTCACAGGCGGATACATTAAGGAAAGATTTAAGCCCTGCTATTTGACAAGGAGTGCCCGAAAACAAAACCTTTTTGTTGCAAAGCAAATCATCACGCACCTGCTTGAATATGCCCGAAAGATTTGAGCCGATATATTTTGAGCCGCACATTTTGTTGCGTTCTTCTTTTGAGACTGCACGAATATGCACTGCATCAAGCTTTTCGTTAAGTATACAGCCGTAAATGACGGCATTTTCTCCATGCTCATCGAAAAAAACATCAGATATTGCACTGAATGCACCGCCCGATGAGCTTCGCTTCCATATGACGGCATCTTTATGCCAAGCCGAAAAAAATCTTTGTTCCATTCAGTTTAATACTCCGTACATATGCGTTCAAGATAATCGGTACCCTGCTGTTTCAGCGAGCAAAGCACGGCAGTTGTTTTTTCGGTATTTTCGGGCAAAAAAGCCGTATTGTTAAATTTGCAAACACAATTCAACGCATCGGCGGTTTTCAAAACATCATAAATGCGAGTGTTTGTTTTATCGCCTACATGGATATCGGCACTCAAGGCTTTGTTAAATATGAGCGAGAAAGCCGTGCCGTGGAATGAATTTGTGAAAATCGCATCCGCATAATATATCCATGAAATAAAATCTTCGGGCGAGCCGTTTTGTATAAACTTTAAACTGCTCTTATTGCACACGAGCTTAAGATTGTTCTTTTTTGCATAAGCCTTTGCATCTTCAAGCAATTTTGAATCTTCTTTTATCATATAAACAAAAACATAGTTGTTTTTGATAATGCGTTTTGACGCAATTTTAAACCATTCGCTTTTATCAAGCAGCATAACCGGGTCTGCATGAAGCGAAACGGAGTTTAATCCCATATCTTTTAAAAGTTCGACCGCATTTTCCTCGCGTACCGACAAGCTGTGAAAACGCTTTAAAAGCAAGCTGAAGTTTTCTTTCTCGCCATCGGAAAAACGGTAGTTGCCTATGCTTGCGGCATATGAGCAAAGCTTCTTTTTGTCGGAAGCAAAGTCTAAAAAATAGGTGTAATCATTGCCCGAGCATTCCAAATTCCAGACTTGGTCGCTTCCTGCTATAAAAATGTCGTACTCATTTGCACAGCAAGAAATATCGCTCCTTGTGTATTTTGCAGAAAGCTTCAAACGGTTTTTTCGAAAACGCTCAAAGCTCCTGTGCTTTACAGCATAGTAGTATTTCATGGGCAATGCCTTAACGAGTGATTTCAGTGAAGAAATCGAAACTTTTTTTGTTTTTTCGACAGCATCACAGCGATAGTCGATTATCTCAACATCGTCAGGCGTTTTTGTATTAAATTTTGTTTCAAGCACAGTTTGTAAAGCATATGCCTGCAAGACTGCACCCAAATTATCGGCATCGTGAAATGTGAGAATACCGATTTTCCTTTTATCCATAAAAACTCCTAAGCTTTTGATTTTAAAAGCAGCATCGTTAAGGGGTGGCATTTATTCCTTATGGCAAAGAAAAGTACTTTTCTTGTTTTACTGACTTTGTCATGTCGGTTTTCCTTTAATACACTGTTCAGTGTTTCATCGTTTAAAATATCGAAAAGTGCGGTTTTATCTTTGCTTTCCCGATATTTTGCAAACTCCTGTTTAAGTGCCGCTATCGTGAATGCAAGATACGGCTTTGATATACGGTGCTTTACATCTTCGTTATAGTTAAGCTTCTCACAGAGCTTGAGGCTTTCGCTGTAAAAATGCTTTATCTGCTCGTAACGGTCATTCCTGTATGACTGGGTAAGCGAGGCGTTGTTTTCGCAATAATGATAAAAAGCTCTTTTTACTACCGTAACTTTATCTATATATCCGTAAAGCTCAAGCAAGGAATAAACATCTTCGGAGATTATATCTCTTTCGGAAGCAAAGCTCCAATTTGCCGCTTTAAGCTTTTCGAGCGAATAAAGTGCACAGCATGCACTCATCGGAAAAACCACTTCTCCGCCTGTTTTCGGGTTGGGTGCCACAAAGTCGGGAAGAAATTTCTCCGTTACTTCACTCTTGCAATAAGTTGTGCCATCTTGTACGGTCGGTGTTCTGTCTATAAACACTTCATTTGATGCAGTTTCTTTGCAAAAACCGAATATAGCAACATCGGCACCCGTGGTTAGTATTCTGTCCATGCATATTTCTACAGTATCGCAATCAACATAATCATCACTGTCAAAAAAACATATATAATCGCCGTTTGCGGCAAAAAGGCCTGAATTTCGAGCCATACCAAGACCGCCGTTTTCTTTATGTATCACACGGATTCGACTGTCTTTTTTTGCCCACTCATCGCATTTTTGGGGGCAAGTATCCTGCGAAGCATCGTCTACCAAAATTATTTCCAAATTGCGGTAGCTTTGCTTCGTTATGCTCATCAAGCATCTGTCAAGATACTTTTCCACATTGTAGACGGGAACCACCACCGTCACAAGCTTTTGCTCCATTTGCTTCAGACCTCTTCAGTTAATGCATCGAATGCCTCAACATGAGCATTGACGCAGTTTTCTATACTGTACCTTTGAGTTTTTACTTTTAAAAACTCACTGTATTTTTTTCTTTCTTCCGCACTCTCTTTTCGAAGTGCGTTTATTGCACAAAGCAACGATGCATAGTCTCCGCTTTCTGCAAGATATTGCGGATAGTTTTCCTTTAAAAATTCTACCGCACTGCCACTGCCCCAAGTGGAAACAATCGGTGTGCCGAAAGATGCGGCTTCGTTTACCACCAAGCCCCAGCATTCTCGGAGCGACGGAAGCACGAGCATTGCACAACTGCCGTAAAGCTTATAAAGCTCATCTTTTTGCAAAAACGGTATTATTTCAACATTGTCTGCCGTGTTTGCGTTTTGCTCTGCTATAAAAAGCTCTGTACGGTTGCCCATACCCACAAAAATGTATTTGCCGTCACTATCGGCTTTAGCTGCGTTGAAAGCAACATCCATGCCCTTATAGTCAAAATATTGCCCTACAACAAGTATTTTGTCATTTCGCTCTGATGAAAGCGATGCATTTTTTTCAAGCTCTGCTTTTGAAAGCGAGCTGAAAGGATAGGTGAATACCTTTTTTTTGCCGCTTATTTTTCTTACCGAAGCGGCGGCGTTTTCTCCGGCAACAAGGTATGCTTGTGCTGAAGAAAGAAAAAATCTTTTCAGCTTGTTTTTTATGCCCTGTGTGCCTGAAAATATTTCTCCGTCAAGGTTCAAAACAAATGCTTTTTTAAAAAGACGCATCACAAGCATTAAAAACATTTGCACAGGACTGTTTACACAGCCTATAACGATTATGTCATAGTCTTCTGAAAGAACACTTAAAATGCCCAATGAGAAGGAGTTTTCGTTTTTTATTTTTATCCCCTTAAGGTATTTTGTCTTATAACGGATATCCTCGCTTTGTGCCCATTTTTTATCACGGTTGCTTGAACCTTTACGTTCATAAAGCACCGTCAGGTCAACGAACTTGCTCAATTCGTTAAAGAATCGAACACGGTAGGGGACTTCCGTATTTGTTATATAAAGTACCCTCATTGCTTAAACTGAGCGGCAATATCTTTATCAACTATTTCCTCGCCGCTCATTGTCTTCAGCTGTTGCTTGGAAGCTTCGGACAAACCGTCGTTTATTACGGCACACATATCGCACGTACTGCATTTGTCAAGCTCTTCCTTGGTCACTTTTCCGTCACGGTAATCGCGAACGATTTTGTTTTCATACATTGAATACTTTTTCTTTTTAAAGAAGAAAAGGAATTTGTGCTTTAATACCCAAAACAACGGTTTGTGTATGTATTTGTGCATCGCAGGCGAAACAGAGCCTATCATCCAGCATTCTCTGTCACAGCAACGGACCTTTGCACGCACGCTTTGAGCTTCCTTACTGTTCCAAAGCTCATCCCATGTTTGGGTATTTAAATTCCCCATGACTTCTTTATCTTTTGTGCCGTTGCAGGGCATTACATCCCCGTACGGGTCGATGAAGAAAGTATCAAAGCTCATGTCACATGGTAAAAGACGTTTTTGCCCGTAAATATAGTTTATAAGCCCATGATTAAAGTAAGCACGGAACCACTTTTTGGGACTGTTCGATTTTAAAAGTTCGTTGATAAGGTCTTCAAAATGACCTGCAACCGTTTCTCGGTCGTGTATTATGTTCTTTGCTTCAACAAAGTAAAAGCTGTTATGAAGCGAAGCCGTGGCAAATTCCATATTCATTTCATCCGACAGCTTATAAAGCGGAACGAGGTCGCTTGCATTTTTATCCTGAACCGTCATGCCGAAGCCGACATCCTTCATGCCCATTTCGACAAGCTTTTTAAGCGTTGTATAGCCACGGTTGAAGCCGTCCTCAAGACCTCGTATCTCGTTATTTGTTTGTTCAAGACCTTCTATTGAAATGCGTATGCCTATATCGGGAAATTCTTTGCAAAGGTCAATTATGCGGTCGGTAAAGAACCCGTTTGTGGAGATTACTATACGGTCGCTTTTTTTATAAAGTTCACGCACTATATCTTTAAGGTCGGTGCGTATAAAAGGCTCACCGCCGGTTATGTTTGTAAAATACATACTCGGCAGTTTCGATATCGTTTCAACCGATATTTCTTCCTCTGCTTTTGACGGTGCCTTGTAACGGTTGCACATCGAGCATCGGGCATTACAACGATATGTTACGATAACGGTGCCGTTAAGTTTTTGTGCCATTACTTTATACCTCAAAATAAAATTCTGTTCCCGAATATATCTGCATAAGTTTTAGTGTGTATTCTTCAACGGTGTCGAAAGAAACAGTTTTGCAGTTTTCGCTGTATTTGGAGATAAGCTCCTTGTCGTCCCATATACGGCGAATCGAATCAGATAATGCTTCCTCGTCGCCGCTTGCAAAAAGCTCTCCTGTGACGGACGGTGTGATAAGCTCAACTATGCCGCCTATTGAAGCCCCGAGAACAGGTGTTAAATGCATCTGACTCTCCATAACGGTAAATGGACAGTTTTCAAAGCACTCGGACGGAATCACTGTAAAAGCGGCGTTTTCTATGGTTTCCTTAAGAGCTTCCCCCGAAAGAAAACCACGGTTTTCTATGTTGGAACGCTTGTTTATTTCATCTTCCAATTCTCCGCTTCCTGCAAACACAAAGGGGATGTCGCTTAATCTGTCAACTGCCTTTAAAAGTGTCTTAATTCCTTTTTCTTCACTGTATCTGCCGTAATAAAGCACATAGCTTCCGCTCTGCTTTTTGACTTTATGGGGTGCATCTATAAAGTTATGCATTGCAACCACACTGTCGGTAAGCATGGGATTGTGCTTTAATTTATCCGCTAAAAAACGGCTGGGGCATATTACTGCATCAAATTCTTTGTATATCTTGCGAAGCTTCCAATAATATGCTTCGAGTGTGCCGATAATGCTTTTTGCTAGGGAAGAATGTATGCATTTTTGACGGACGCAGTTTGTGTAGCTGCCGCTTAGGCAAAGTGTGCACGCCTTTTTTGTAACGGGGTGCATCATCAGGTGATTGGGGCAAACGAGCTGTAAATCGTGTGCCGTATGGATTATGCGGCATTTGTGCTTGTTTTGCCTGCTCCATTTCCGTATTTCTACGATTATGCTCGGTGTAAGCTGATAGTTAAAATTGTTTATATGGCATACATCGGGCGAAAAATCATCAAGTACCGCACGAAGCTTTTTCCGTGCTTCTAAGGAATATATGGTTTTTAAAGGGTAAGTAAGCTTTTTAAGCTTGCTTCCTTTGTGAAAATCCATATTTGATGTATAGGAGTCAACACGGTTGCCGACAATTCTGTTTTCGTGCTCCATTCCGAAGTACTGAACATCGTGACCGAGCGAGATTAAATGCTCGCCAAGCTTGAATATATATGTTTCGGATCCGCCGTTTGGATGCAGAAACTTGTTTATTATCAGTACCTTCATCTGAAAATAAAACTCCTTTTACTATAAAAGCATATTAACGGTACAGCTCAAGTGTTTTTTGTACGGTTTTATCCCATGAGTACTCGTTGCAAATGAACTCATGGGCGTGGGTTTTGTAAAAAGCTGTTTTTTGCCTGTCGTTTAAAAGCTCCTCTAAACGCTCTTTTAAATTGTCGATATCACCTTTTTTAAATGTTACACCGTTATCCTTAATGACTTCGGCACATTCGGGTATATCGGAAGTCAAACAGCAGTTCGAGTAGCTCATTGCTTCCAACAAACTTAATGGCATACCCTCCAGGTCGGAAGGTAATACATAAATATAAGCATTGCTGTAAAGCTCTGCAAGCATATCACCGCAAACAAACCCCGTAAAAATTATGCGGTCGTTGTTTGCACAAAGCTTTTTCAATTCATCAACATATGCCTCACTGTCGGAAGCACCGCCGGCTATCACAAGCTTTTTGTCGGTCTTCGTACTCAGAAAGGCCTTAATTAAGTAATGTATCCCTTTTTCGGGCACAAGCCTGCCCAAAAAGAGAATATAGCTGTCCTTTTCAAGCGAAAAGTGCTGTGTTATCAAATTCGCTTCAAGACAAACGGGTGCACTTACACCGTTTGGTATAAGCGTGGTTTTCCGTCCGTAAACATTGAGGAAATAATCCTGAACATTTTTGCTCAGAACTATTATCTCATCAGCATAACGCACGGCACATTTTTCGCCCATGTGAATATATTTTGAGCCGAAGCCCCGTTTCCATTTTTCGCGTTGCCAATCAAGCCCATGAACCGTCACTACCGTGTGTTTGCCTAATAATTTGGGCAAAAAACAGGTGAGTGCAGGACCTTGGGCGTGTATGTGTACTGTTGTGCATTTTGAAAATGCACATTTAAAAGCTGCGGCAAAACTTGAAGTTACTGCGGCAAGCCCTTTTTTATCAA
>JAZNWT010000142.1:0-19891 GCA_045593465.1 Clostridia bacterium | reverse complement strand
CATATAGTGACTGCCCAAAAACGCCGCCCTATTCCTCTTTTTCTTCGACTCAATTTGTGCGGCGTACGCAAAAGTACGCCTCCGCATTTCGCTCGAAAAATAGCAATAAATCAGCATTTTTGGACAATCACTGCAAGTAAGGATAAAACGAGAGCGGACCGTATCTCTCCTTGATTTAAGTAAAAACAAAATTATAGAAAACATTGAAAAAATTTTTGTTTTATGATATCTATTTAAAAAAAGTTAAATTCGGAGGATAAACCATGATACTCAAAATAATAGTAGCGATTATGACAAAATTGCTCGGAATGAGCAGTAATGGTGATGATGAACCCCGTGCGGATATGTTTTTGCCGGATTGGCTTCTTGCTTTCGGTGTTGTGTTGACGGGTGTGGGCATAGGTACGGCAATTGCTTTTGTATTTTTTGTAAAAACACCCTTCCTATTTATTGCGGGTTTATGTATTCCTTCGGGAATAGGTGCAATTTTATGTTGGAAAAACCAAACAATCAGGATAATTGATGAATATACTTTCGAATATACCACATTTTTGGGGAACAAAAAAACATATGCTTTTTCAGACATTGAAACACTGAGAAAGAATCAGGATTCGCTTACTCTTTTTGTCAAAAACGAAAAGGTTCATATCGAGTCTTGTGCAATTATTTCCGATCGCTTGGCAGATAAAATAAATGAAGCACTCGGTATTGAGAAAGAAGATATTACGGAAGATGATCAAACGAACAATTTTTAAATTGTTTAATAGGTCAATATAAAAACATACCCCCGACCTTTGTGAAGGTTGGGGGTATTTGTAAAGTTAATATTTATATCTGTCTGTTTTTTCTTGAAGAGTCAAGCAACCAGCCTACAAACATTATAACCGCAAATACGATGATATACCAAACGCAAGCCATGCGGTGGCTGAGTATGCAGGAAAGCACCATGAACATACTGCCGATTGAAGCAAGAATGGGAAGAATGAAGCGGCGAAGTAAGGGCTGGTCTTTCTCTTTTCGCATCCACTGGAAGAATATAGGCAGATACATGAGGTATATTGTAATTATGGGAAGCTCGGAGGGATCGAATACGAAGGGTCCCGTCCAAACAGCGGCGAGGTTTGAAAAATAGAAATACAGGAACCAGCCTGCACAAACGATAAGTGCGAAGACTGCGGAGTTTGTGGGCATATTTGTTGCTCTGTCAACCTGCTTGTAAACGTCGGGTTTGGGGCCTCTGCTACGGTCTGCAATGGAATACATACAGCGGCAACAACCGAGCATAAGACCGTTAAGCGTACCGAGACAGGATATTGCGATGAACAGATTAAGTATATTTCCGAGTACATTTCCGAATATATTGGTGAAAGCAACGGTTGCACCTTTGTCGATAAGCTCTTGGTTGGACGCACCGCCTGCTACTCCGATATAATAGAAAATATAAACCGCAATAATGATGATACCGCCGATAATCAAAGCCTTGGGCAAGTTCTTTTTTGAATCTTTTAATTCTGAGTTGATAGAGGTTGCAATGATCCAGCCTTCATAGGCAAATGCTGTTGCACTGACTGCGGCAAACAGAGGATTGCCAACAGGCTCTACATTTGTTGCAACGGTGACGAAGTTTTCCTGCAATACACCGCTTATAAGACCGTAAATAAGCCCAACAACTGCCATAAGACCTAAGGGTATGAGCTTTATGACGGTAGTGCTTGTTTGAAATTTACCCGCAAGACGCGGTGAAAGTGCATTCATTGTATAAGCACCGCAGAGATAAATCAAGGTAAGAGCCATGCATTCGGGACCTACAAGACAGCCGCCTGCTTCCACGGGGATAGCCATCGGGAAGTTAGGACTTGCCGAGGTGATGAATACCATTGTATAGCGAGCGGAAAGCCATGCAAGCAATGCTGTCATGCTCGGGAAGTATATAGTGGCGGAGAACCAGCCCATATAGTAACCGAATCGAGGGCCTACCGTTGCTTCTGCATAGTCTACGATACCGTTGACTCGCTCGTATTTCTGCCCCATGAATGAAAAAGTGAGCAGGCAAGCCAACATGATCAAGCCGCCGATGATCCAAGCGATTATGCCCAGGGGCATATTACCGCCGGTCTTTTGCAGAATGGTTTGTGCTTTGAAGAATACGCCGGAGCCGATAACTATGCCGGCAACCATGCAGATCGCTGTGAATAAACCGTATTTGCGTTCAAGTTTGTTTTCCACTATATTTCCCTCCCTGTTAATGCCTTTGACGTATCTTATTGTATAACTTCACTGGCTAAACTGCAAGCAGAATAAAAAGTGAGTCAAGCGTTTTTTGTAATACTTATTTCTCTGACGAAGCATACTAAGCTAAACGGAGGCGAAAGTATGGAATCTGTATGGAGCAAAACTGCAGAAAAAATAAAATTTCCTACGCTGAAGCATGACATAAAAACGGACGTGCTTATTATAGGCGGAGGTATTACGGGAATACTGTGTGCATATATGCTTGAACAAAGCGGCATAAAATACATACTTGTTGAAGCAGACGAGATATGCGGAGGCATTACTCAAAATACGACTGCTAAAATTACCGTTCATCATGGGCTTATATATGATAAGCTCATTCGCACTTTTGATACGGATACAGCAAAAAAATATTTTGAAGCAAATAATGAGGCACTGAAAAAATACTTTGAGGTATGCAGAAATATTGACTGCGATTTTGAAGTGAAAGATAATTACGTGTATTCCCTAAGCGAAAGGATAAAGCTTGAAAAAGAGCTTTCGGCACTTTCAAAAATAGGTGCTGATGCGGATTTCGTAAATAAACCGAATTTACCGTTTTCAACTGTCGGAGCTGTGCGTATGAAGCATCAGGCACACTTTAACCCTTTGAAATTTTTGTTTACACTGTCAAAGCATCTTCGGATATTTGAAAATACAAAAGTTCTGGAATTTGTTCATAAAGGCGTATTAACAAACAGAGGAAAAATCAGTGCCGATAAAATAATAGTCGCAACTCATTTTCCCTTGCTGAATAAGCACGGGGCATATTTTTTGAAGCTGTATCAGCACCGTTCATATGTGACAGCATTAAAAAATGCCGAAGCTGTTGACGGAATGTATGTTGACGAAGCTAAAAAGGGGCTGTCTTTCCGAAACTATAAAGACTTGCTTTTGCTTGGCGGCGGTAGTCACCGTACGGGCAAAAAGGGCGGAAATTGGGAAGAGCTTGAAGCTTTTGCACGGTATGCTTATCCGAATTCCGAGCAAGTGTGCCGTTTTGCAACCCAGGACTGCATGAGCTTGGACGGTATTCCCTATATAGGTCAATACTCAAAGCAGACTCCGAATCTCTATGTTGCGACAGGCTTTAATAAATGGGGAATGACCTCCGCAATGGTGGCGGCAATGATTTTGAACGATGCCGTTTTGGAAAAAGAAAATCCCTATAAGGAAGTTTTTTCACCGTCAAGAACCGTATTAAGACCTCAACTTGCACTTAATGCGGCGGAAACAACGCTGAATTTATTGACTCCTACAGTGCCGAGATGTCCGCATATGGGCTGTGCTCTAAAATATAACAGGCAGGAGCATTCGTGGGACTGCCCGTGCCACGGTTCAAGGTTTACGGATAGCGGTCAGCTTATAGATAATCCCGCAACGGACGATATCGAAATGTAAACATAAAAACGGGGCTGTAAAAAAACTTAGTCAAATCAAAGCCCATAAAATCAGGAGAATTAGAAAAAACAAATGCAGAAGAAGTTAAAAAATGGGCTTCTTCTGCATTTTTAAGTTTTAGCATTTAATTTGATGTGTAAATCAATAATTTATTGAAACTATCGAAATCAAGAATCCCTGCCTCCCTCATCAGAGGGAGCCAATGTTTGTGCTATCTGTTAACTCACCGATAAAAGATAATATGTTTTTTTACAGCCCCTTTAAAATATTGATTTAGTTGTGTTTGCGGCCGCATCTTCCGCAGAAAGGCCCTGTTATGGGTTCACCCCTTTAACTGTTATCATGTAAAAATTATATCAGAAAATTCTGTATACTGTAAATAAAATTATCCCGTATCGGAAAATATGTTTTGATAACAGTATATTTGTGTTAATATAAATATACTAAAAACGCAAAAGAGGAATATATGGAAATCTGGGAATTGTTTATAATAGCTGTCGGCTTGGCAATGGATGCATTTGCGGTGGCTGTCTGCAAAGGCTTGTCTGCACCGAAAATAACAATAAAGCATTCGATTACAGCCGGTGCATATTTCGGCGGCTTTCAGGCATTCATGCCTCTTATCGGCTTTTTCTTGGGCAGAAATTTTCAAAGCTTGGTTGAAAGCGTTGACCATTGGATTGCATTCGTCCTGCTTTCGCTTATAGCTGCAAACATCATAAAGGAAGCATTTTCAAAGGACGAGGAGGTTGATGCTTCGTTTGGCTTTAAAGCAATGCTTCCTTTGGCAGTTGCTACAAGCATTGATGCACTTGCGGTGGGAATTACATTTGCTTTCTTGTCGGTAAATATAGTCCCGGCAGTTAGCTTTATAGGAATCGTTACGTTTTTGCTTTCCGCAGTCGGAGTATTTTTGGGTAGCAAATTCGGTGCAAAATACAAATCAAAAGCAGAGTTTGCAGGCGGTGTTGTTCTCATACTGATGGGTACGAAAATATTGCTTGAGCATTTGGGCGTTCTTGCTTAATTACCTTTTGCTTTTAAAGTAAAATAGTTGCACAAAAACTTGAAAAAATCATCTGCAATATTGTTGTCGATACGGTTTTTATGCTGTTCGATTATCAAGTTCCTTTGGCATATCGGATTTGATATCTCAAGGAGCTTTACTTTTGTATCGTTGACACTTCCCCAAGAAATTTCAGGCCAAAAACCTACTCCCATATTTGCCGCTATCATGTTTCTGACAGTTGTCGAGCCGTCGCTTTCAAAAGATAAGCGTGGATGAAAACCTGCCATAATACAAAGCTTATCGCATATTGCACGGAACTGCTTTGTTGATGAAAGACTTATAAATTCCGAGTCGGAAAAGTCGCACAGCTTTGCGGAAGACAGATTTTCGTATTGTTTTGTGTTGGGAACAGCCAAAAAAATTTTTTCACGGAATATGAACGCATTTTCGGGTGCTTCGGATTCTATTTGTGAATAGATGCTGAAATCGCATAAAGCACTTTCCGTATTGAATAAAAACTGAAAATTGGTTTTCGGATGAAATTTTTTGTATTCTATTATTGCTTCCGATACAATGAGTGATGCCGCCTGTACATGGAGGTGGATTACTGTGTTTTCGGGATCCGAAACAGTTAGTATTTGTTCTTTTATGCTGTCGAGCTGTGCAATTACGGGTTCGATTTTCTCTTTTAAAAATTTGCCCGATTCCGTAAGCACTATATTTCTGCCTTTTGCAGTGAACAGCTTAACTTTAAGCTCATCTTCCAATCGTTTTATAGATTGTGACAGTGACGGCTGTGCTATATTAAGATTTTTGGCACTGCGTGTTATATGCTCTGTTCGTGCTGCCTCTAAAAAATACCTTAACTGCAATAATTCCATAAAAACTCCTTTTATAGCTTTAAAACTATGAATATCATTAAATAATGATATTATACATTATAAATCACCTATGATACAATCACTGCATACAAATAAAGCGGAGGAAGAAAAAATGAGTGAAATTCTTGAAGCTGTAATGCTTGTATGCTTTGGCTTATCATGGCCTGTATCTGTTATGAAGAATATAAAGGCAAGAACGGCAAAGTCGATGAGTCTGTCGTTTATATTACTGATAATATGCGGTTATGCGGCAGGAATAACGGCAAAGCTTATTACGAACAACATAAGCTTTGTTTTGGGTATTTACATAATCAATCTTTTGGCGGTAACGGTAAATTTGGCAGTGTATTTTATAAATAAGAGTTATGATAAAAAAGCCGCCGCATCTCTTGCGGCGGTGTAATTTCATATAAGTCTTAAAATATTTGGGAACGGCTCAAGACTGCGTTTTAATATGCCGTGCATATGTGCAATGGCTATGCCGTAATTTACACACGGGACATTGCTGTCTGCAATGCGTCTTAATCTGTCATGCATTTCTTTTTCGTTCAGCATACATGCACCGCAGTGAACAACAAGTGAAAACTCCGAAAGATTATCGGGGAATTCCGTCCCCGAAGTAAAGGAAAAATCAAGCTTTTTTCCCGTATAATTTGTTATCCAATTCGGCATTTTTACAGTGCCTATATCGTTACATTGTCGATGATGAGTACAGCCCTCGGATATGAGTATTTTGTCATTATCCTTTAGTTTATCGAGAGCGGAGGCACCTTTTGCAAGCGTTTCAAGCTCGCCCTTATAGCGTGCAAACAGTATTGAAAACGATGTGAGTATGATATCATCGGGAACGATTTTTGAAACCTGAGCAAACGCCTGTGAGTCGGTTATAACAAGCTTGGGCTTTACCGAAAGTGTTTTTAATGTATTTTCAAGCTCGCTGTCACGGCAGGCAAGCAGTGATGCACCTTTATCAAGTATATCCCTCATTGTCTGCTGCTGGGGAAGTATCAAACGCCCCTTGGGTGCGGATTCATCTATCGGTATTACGAGTACAACAACATCGCCTTCTTCTATAATATCTGAAACTATATACTTTTCTTCGTTTTTGTTTTCAAGGCTTATTTTTGCAAGCATACTTTTCAGTGCGTCTATGTTTTCGTTTTTAACTGCACTCACATATATGCTTGTTTCGTCCGACGGGGGGATATTCTCTATAAGGTCCGACTTATTGTATACGATGATATACGGCGTGGAGCGTTCTTCAAAAATCTTAATAAGCTCTTTATCCGTATCACGAAGTGAAAAGCGTGCATCGACAACAAGCACGGCAATATCCGTCTTTGCAAGCACCTGCTTTGCTTTTTTTACACGAAGCTCACCCAATTCGCCCTCATCGTCCATGCCGGGAGTATCGATTATTACAACGGGACCCAACGGAAGAAGCTCCATTGCTTTGCTGACAGGGTCCGTTGTGGTACCCGGTGTATCGGATACCACACACAGCTCCTGATTTGTAACTGCGTTTACAAGACTTGATTTTCCTGCATTTCTCATTCCGAAGAATGCAATATGCGTGCGTTGGGCGGATACTGTAGAATTAAGACTCATAAATAAATTAAATCCTTTAAAATCAGAATCTGAAATCTCGGCGATTTGAGTTCTTTATTGCTTCGATGTTTTCTTTTGCAATGGCTTTTACCTTGTCGCCGGGTATCTTTTCGAGCTCTTTTTCAATAAGCTCAAAGCCTATCTTTTTCGTTTCCTCGCTTGCGTAGTCCACAAGGAACTCCGTAAGCGTCATGAGTGCGTTGGGGTGACAGCAGTTGAGTATCTGGCCGTTTTTGCAAAGAGTCATAAAGCGATCGCCCGTTCTGCCCTCACGGTAGCAAGCTGTGCAGAAAGAGGGAATGTGTCCGCTTTCCATGAGCCAACGAACGACTTCATCAAGCGTACGCTGATCCGAAACATCGAACTGCTCCGTGTCGTGGGGACGCTCTTTTTCTGTGTAACCGCCGACGGACGTGCGTGATGCACCGCTTACCTGGGATACTCCGAGCTTAAGCAGTTTAGAACGTACCTCTTCCGACTCACGGGTGGAGATTATCATACCCGTATAGGGAACCGCAAGGCGTATGCAGGCGGTTATCTTTGCAAATATCCCGTCCGATATCGAATTGTCGAATGCGGCAGGATCTATATCATCGGCATGCTTTATACGGGGTACGCTTATGGTATGAGGACCAACGCCATGGACTGCCTCCAAATGCTCGGCGTGCATTATAAGCCCCGCAAATTCGTATTTGTAAAGCTCAAGACCGAAAAGAACGCCTAAACCTACATCGTCTATGCCGCCCTCCATTGCTCTGTCCATCGCTTCGGTATGATAATCGTAATCGTGCTTGGGACCTGTGGGGTGGAGCTTTAAATAGCTTTCCTTATGGTAGGTTTCCTGGAAGAGAATATATGTGCCTATGCCTGCGTCCTTCAAACGGCGGTAGTTTTCAACGGTTGTTGCCGCAATATTTACGTTAACTCTGCGTATTGCACCGTTTTTATGGTTTACACTGTATATCGTTTTGATGCAATCGAGTATGTATTCGATTGGGTTGTTTACGGGGTCTTCGCCTGCTTCGATTGCAAGACGCTTATGTCCCATATCCTGAAGTGCTATGACTTCGTTTTTAACTTCTTCCTGTGTGAGCTTCTTTCTGGGGATACGCTTGTTTTTTAAGTGGTATGGGCAGTATACACAGCCGTTTACACAGTAGTTTGAAAGATACAGCGGTGCAAACATAACTATACGGTTGCCGTAGAATGCAAGCTTTATTTCTTCTGCGATCTTATATATCTCTTCGATTTTTTCGGGTATTTCGCAAGCTAAAAGCACGGAGGCTTCACGGTGAGTCAAACCCTCACATCTTACGCCGTTCCCGCTTTTCTTAGGGCGTGCCTTTTCGAGTATGCTGTCTATAAGCTCAATATTGTTTTTGTTCTCTTCGGCATACCTGAGCGTTTCAAGTATTTCGCCGTCATTTATAAATTCTTCCGCTTTAAGTGATTTTGGATCGTAAATAGCCATAACCGATTATCCTTTCTGAACTTTAATGTATGCTTTAAACTTTATTTTCTTACGTCTCCTCTGTCGGTGACGATTTTATAACCTATTTTGTTCATTCTTTCTTTCAGCTCATCAAGTGCTTGTGCTTCTTCGGCACCCGACGAAAGTTTGTTGTCGTAAATTTCGTATTTGGCACGAACCGATATGGGTGAAAGGTTGGGCATTACAACATTTGCACCCGATAAGATCCCTTTTTCACGCCCGTATTCGTCTATACTGCCAAGTGCCGTTGTGGCAGGTAAAAGTACCGGAGGGTGTATCAAACGTATTATTGACAGCAAAAAGCACGTAAGCTTTACGGTTCCCTTTTCAAATGCCGAAAAAGGTGTTGCCTTGTGCGGTATAAAAGGGCCTATTCCGCACATATCGGGCTTGAACTCCTCTATGAATTTCAAGTCGTTTGCTATCATGGAATTTGTCTGATAAGGCGATGATACCATGAAGCCGCAGCCCACCTGATAACCTATCCGCTTTAAATCGGCAAGACAGCGTATGCGGTTTTCAAAACTCATTTTTTCGGGATGCAGTTTTTCATAATGGGCTTTGTTTGCCGTTTCGTGTCTTAAAAGATAACGGGAAGCTCCTGCTTCAAAAAGTATTTCATAACTTTCAAAGCTCCTTTCACCGAGCGAAAGCGTTATTGCACAGTCTGCATATTTGCTCTTGATGCTTTTGATTATGTTAATCAGCACATCATCGGTGAAATAAGCATCTTCGCCGCCCTGAAGCACGAATGTGCGAAAACCCAAGCTGTAGCCTTGCTCACAGCAATAAAGAATATCTTCCTTGCTTAAACGGTAACGCTCGCAGTCTTTATTGCTTTTTCGTATTCCGCAGTACAAACAGTCGTTTTTGCAGAAATTGCTTATTTCAATAAGCCCTCTGATAAATATATCGTTGCCGTATATACGCTTTCGTGTTTCAACCGCTTTTTCGGCGGCGTATGAAGCAAGAAAAGCCGCTTCGCTTTCGCTTGAAAAACAAAAGTTATCCAAAAGCTCGGTATATTCCCGTACAAGAAGTGATTTGTTTTTATAAAGCTTGTCAATAAGTTCTTTACTCATTCGATACTATTCCCGAATATGCCGTTTTTACGCTTACTCCCGAGAGCTTGCCAAGCTTGCCCGAAAGTGCGGATATGGTGTCTTGAGGTGCATCGATTGCGATGCTTATTATGTTTATATCCTTTGCACGGTAGGGAATCCCCATGCGTCCTATAACATATTCGCCGTAATCGTGCAGGATTGAGTTTAACTGCTCAATGCTTCCGTTTTCTTCAACGATTATGCCCATAAGTGCAACTCTTGTTGTCACGGTAGCCTCCTTTGAATAAAAAATAATACCGCACCCGACATGGGGTGCGGCAAATACAGACGGTTAAAATATTAAAATAAAACCGATACGGCTGATATTTTCGCACCTTTCATTTCAGAACATTTCTTCATGTCAGGAGTCGATTAAATTGTAACCCAAAAACATATCCGAGTCAAGCTTGCACAAATATATGAAAAGTGCAGAAAAAAGCAGATGAACACTTGATTTTTAATATGGATTGGTGTAAAATCGTGTGCGATATAAAGAAAGAAGGCTTTATCAAATATGAAGAATATAGGAAAAAAAGCAATACAGGCGGTTGTTTTCGGTTCTTTGGGCATGGTAGCTTTTTCGTCCGTTTCATTTGCTTATCTTGATCCCGGCACAACAAGCGTTATAATACAGGCGGTCGCAGGCGTTGTTATAGCTTGCGGCGTTGCAGTCGGTGCTTTTTGGACTAAAATAAAAGCATTTTTCAGAGATAAAAAGATAGCAAACATGGAAAAGCGTCTTGCAAAGAAGGCTGAAAAGCAGGACAGCATGAAAGCATGAAAGGCTTTAAAACAAACAGAAAATCTATCGGTATATGCAGATAATCGCATATGCCGATTTTTTAGGGGAGGAACATATATGCAGCTTTTAGTGTTTATAACAAACGATGTGAACAGCGTTTCGCCGATTCTGTCCGAGCTTATGGACAAGGGAATAGGCGGTGCTACGATAGTAGACTGCAAGGGAATGCTTACGGCACTTAACGAATCTTCGGTTGAGCCGCCTCCGATTTTCGGTTCACTCAGAAAATTCATAAATCCCGACAGGGAATCGGGTAAGATGCTTTTTATAGTTCTTGAGGATAATGAGCTTGACAAAGCAAAAGAGGCAATACATGACGTGTGCGGCAATCTTTCAAGACCGAATGCCGGCATAATGTTCTCATTGCCGCTCATGTGGGTGGAAGGAGTGCCGAGAGTATAAAACTATGACGACTTTATTATGTATTGCGGCAGCCATGGCAGCAGGGCTGCTCTTAACACGTGTTGTAAAACTTGTTAATCTGCCCAACGTAACGGGATATCTTATAGCAGGGCTTCTGATAGGCCCTTATTTCCTGGGTGCAATATCAAAGGAAGCGGCAGAGGGTTTGAGTATAATAACAACCGTTGCACTTGGCTTCATTGCTTTTTCGATAGGCGGTGAATTTAAACTTGACCATATAAAACAGATTGGCTCAAAAGCAATAACCATAACCGTTTTTCAGGCGATGGCGGCAGTGCTTTTGGTTGATGTGACGCTTATTGCTTTCGGCTTTGAATTGCCTGTAGCACTTACTTTGGGTGCTATTGCAACGGCTACGGCTCCTGCGGCAACGCTCATGGTTGTGCGACAGTATAAGGCAAAGGGCGAGGTTACAAATACGCTTTTGCCCGTTGTTGCAATGGATGATGCAATAGGCTTGATGGTATTCTCAATTTCAATAGCAATAGCATCATCAATAAGCTCCGGAGAACAGATGGGTGTTGTGTCGATGCTTATAAAGCCCATGCTTGAAATAGTGATGTCACTGTTGACAGGTGCAGTTATAGGTTTTCTGGTTGCTTTGTGTATGCGTTTCTTCAAATCAAGAGCAAACAGACTGTGCATATGCATAGCGGCGGTAATTTTGGGAGTGGGGCTTGCAAAGCGTTTCGAACTTTCAGACCTGCTTTTGTGCATGGCAATAGGTGCGGTATTTGTCAACATGCGTGATGATGCACATAATATACTTGACGGCACCGATGCGTGGACACCCCCGCTTTTCATGCTTTTCTTTGTAATATCGGGAGCAGAGCTTGACCTTGCCGTGCTGCCTGCTGTTGGACTGTTGGGCATACTGTATCTTGTTGCACGCTCACTCGGGAAATATTTCGGTGCATATTTGGGTGCGACTGTTGTAAAGGCTTCGCCCAATATCAGGAAATATCTCGGAATCACACTTCTTCCGCAGGCAGGTGTTGCAATAGGTATGGCACAGATGGCAATGAGTGTACTGCCCGAGCACGGCAGTCAAATACAGGCAGTTGTTCTTTGTGCTACGCTTGTTTATGAGCTTGTAGGACCTGTTTTAACCAAGATGGCACTTATAAAATGCGGTGAGATTATATCTTCTGAAAAAAAGGCTGACAAGCTTAAAAAAGGTATGGTATAATGATAAACGACAAAAAATGCTGACAGGAGATGCTATAATGAAAAAAACAATGGCTTTGTTTTTAGCTTCCGCAATGCTTTTTGCTTGCGTTGGCTGTACTCATGACAACGGCAATGACAATGATACACCTACTGTTACTTCTCAGGCCGGTGTTGTGGTTGAAAGCCCGGATAATCGACCGACGGCCGGTCTGAATAATACGCTTATGCCCGTTGAAACCTACTATGTACCCGAACCCACAACAATGACGGCGGTAACGCCCTCGGTTGATAACAGTTCTGATATGAGCAAGCCTTTTGAAAAAGGTGCATATGCGGTAAACTTTGTAAAAACCCCCGAAAAAGCAGAGTTTTCCGCACCCGGCTATATCGGTTATACGGTGGCAAAGAGCAAGGCAGACATAGATGCATACATCGCAAAGTTTGAATCAATGTTCGACTTCGACGGTGAGTTTAAAGAAGCTGTAAGTAAGTATGATGATTCGTTTTTTGCAAATAAATCGCTTATTTTCATAATCCATGAAGAAGCAGAGGGGCAAACAAGCGGCAGAGTTAAGGCTGTTGAGCAGTTTGAGGATTATCTTGCGATAACACTTGTATGCGATACAAACTGGGCTGCATATGCAGACCCGAGCAGTGTAAAGAGAGAACAGTGGCATTGCATAATAGAGATGAACAGTGATGATATAATCAATAATGATATAACCGTATTTGAATACGAGTGATAAACTTAGGGCTTAGAACAACGCCCTGTTTTGCAGACAGCGAAGCAGGGTGTTTAATTTAAAAAGAGCGACAAATATTTATTAAAAGAGGAGTTTTTAAGCAAAATGCCCGTAAAAATCCCGGATACATTGCCTGCGGCTCAAACGCTTACGGCTGAAAACATATTTATCATGACTGACAACAGAGCGGCAATGCAGGATATTCGTCCGCTTAAGATTGCCGTTTTTAATCTTATGCCCACAAAGGTGGCAACGGAAACACAGCTTTTAAGACTTCTTGGCAACACACCGTTGCAGGTTGAAGTTACTCTTTTGCGTACCGCAAGCTATGAGCCTAAAAACACGGATAAGGAGCATCTTGTTGAGTTTTATAAAACATTTGACGAGATAAAGGATATGTCGTTTGACGGCTTGATAATCACAGGTGCACCCGTTGAGCATATGGACTTTGAAGAGGTCACATATTGGGAAGAACTCACAAAGCTTATGGATTGGGCTGATAAAAACGTATTCTCAACATTCTATATCTGTTGGGCGGCACAGGCGGCACTTTATTATCATTACGGAATAAACAAGCACCCCTTGAACGAAAAAATGTTCGGTGTATTTGAACATAAAAAAATGAGCAATACTCACAAATTGCTCAGAGGCTTTGACGATGTGTTTTATGCTCCCCACAGTCGCCATACGGCAGTTGAGGTTGAGGACGTAATGAAACACGAAGAACTCGATGTGCTTTCGGTTTCCGATGAAGCAGGTCTGTATCTCGCCGCAAGCAAGGATGGCACAAGAGTATTTGCAATGGGACACAGCGAATATGATCCGAGAACGCTCGAAACAGAGTATCTTCGTGATAAAGGATTGGGTAAGAAAATAGCTGTTCCGTGCAACTATTATCCCGATGATGATGAAACACAGCCGCCTTGCGTAAGGTGGAGGGGGCATTCAAACCTTTTGTTCGCAAATTGGCTTAACTATTTTGTATATCAGGAAACTCCGTATAACATTGAAACAATCGGAAGCGAAAACGAGAAAAAACGTAGCCACTCATAAAAAACAACGGTTACTTACAAAAGAACGGCGGTCGATTAAACAGAAAGGAAAAGAAGATGTATATTGCAGATATACTGAAGAAGAAAACACCTACGGTATCGTGTGAGCTTTTTCCGCCCAAACAGGGTGCAGACCTTGAAAGAGCATACGAAGTAGTAAGAGAAACATCAAAGCTGAAGCCTGATTTTATAAGCGTTACATACGGAGCAGGCGGAACTGTTCCGAGCAATATGCTTGAAATGGCAAAGCTTGTACGCTCATGCGGTGTTGAAGCTTTGGCACACTTAACCTGCGTTGCATCTTCAAAAGACAGAATAAGCAGCTTTATATCCGAGCTTGAAGCAAACGGAATACAGAATATACTTGCACTTCGAGGCGATATTCCCGAGGGTTATGCACCCGAAGAAAATGCAAATTATAAGTATGCGTATGAGCTTGTAAGCGAGATAAAGGAAAGAGGCGGTTTTTCAATAGGTGCCGCCTGCTATCCCGAAGGTCACCCCGAAAGCATAAATCAGGAAGCAGACCTTGAACACTTAAAAATAAAGGTTGATGCAGGCTGTGATTTTCTTACCACGCAGATGTTTTTTGATAATAATGTGCTTTACAGATTTCTTTACAGGGCACTTTCAAAGGGCATAGATGTTCCGGTGCTTGCAGGAATAATGCCTGTTACAAACAAAAAACAGATAAAGAGAATGGTAATGCTCTCAGGTCAGCTCTTACCGCCGAGATTCATGAGAATAGTGGATAAATTCGGTGATGACAGTGCGGCAATGGAACAGGCAGGAATAGCATATGCTACCGAGCAGATAATAGACCTTATCGCAAACGGTGTGAGGGGTATACATATATATACAATGAACCGCCCCGACATTGCAGGAAGGATAATGGCTAACATAAATTATCTTTGGGACAGCAATAAATAATGAACAGGAACGAAGCGGCGAGATATCTTGGAATGAAGCCCTCCGACCTTGATGAGAGGACGGAGAAACTCATAGAGCAATGTGCATTGAAGTTGGAAAATGCAGTGGCTCCCAAGCATACCTATGCCGTTTTTGATATAAAAACAGAAGAAAACAAAGTGGTTTTTAATGATTTCTCGATAGAAAGCAAAGCACTTGCAAAGCATTTAAAGGATTGCAGTGAGGCGGTTTTATTTGCGGCAACGCTTGGAACAGAAGCGGACAGGCTGATATCACGTGCGGTATACAGTGATATGAGCGAAGCGGCAGTTATGCAGGCATGTGCAGCAGTCATGATAGAAGAATACTGCGATAGTGTTATGGACGAAATAAAAGACGAGGAGAAAAACCGTTTTTTGCGTCCGAGATTTTCGCCGGGATACGGGGATTTTTCAACCTCGTATCAGCGTGATATATTGAATATACTGAATGCAGATCGCAGAATAGGGGTTTTTGTGACCGATTCCGATATGCTTACGCCTACAAAATCGGTAACGGCAGTAATAGGCATAACCAACGAAAAGGGCGGCTGCACTACAAATAAATGTGCTCAATGCGATAATTTATTCTGTGTATTCCGAAAGGAGTGATTTATTGTGAATTTTAAAGAGTTATTAGGAAAAGAAATACTTTTCTTTGACGGTGCAATGGGCACCATGCTCCAGGCGGCAGGCTTGGGCACGGGCGAACTGCCCGATGTTTGGTGTGTTACCAACCGTGAAAAAGTTAAGGCGATACATACAGCATATCTTGAGTCGGGCTGCAACATAATAAAAACCAATACATTCGGCTGTAATGCACTTAAACTGAAAGACAGCGGATACAGTGTTGAGGACGTGGCAAAAAACGGCGTTACGGTTGCAAAAGAAGCTGTCAGAGATATGGAAAATGACGGTACGCCCCGTTTTGTTGCTCTTGACATAGGCCCCACGGGTAAGCTTTTAAAGCCCTTGGGTGATTTGGAGTTTGAGAAAGCGTATGAGCTTTTTGCACAGACGGTAAAAGCAGGTGCTGATGCAGGTGCTGATTTGGTACTCATTGAAACCATGTCGGATACATATGAATTAAAAGCGGCTGTGCTTGCGGCAAAGAGTGTTTGCGACTTGCCTGTGTGTGCAACAGTCGTGCTCGATAAACGGGGCAAATTGCTCACGGGTGCATCGGTGGGTGCTGTATGTGCCTTGCTTGAAGGCTTGGGCGTTGATGCAATGGGTTTTAACTGCAGTTTGGGGCCCAAGGAGATGATGCAGCACGTGAGAGAGCTTTCAAAGGTATGCTCTTTGCCTATAATACTTAATCCGAACGCAGGCTTACCGAGGCAGGAAAACGGAAAAACGGTATTTGATGTTGAACCTGATGAATTTGCACTCTTAATGGAAGAGCCTGCAAGGGAAACAGCACATCTGCTCGGCGGTTGCTGCGGTACTACCCCCTCGCATATAAAAGCACTTGTTGAAAGATGCAAGGGAATAACTCCGGCTCCCGTAACGAAAAAGACTCAAACCGTGGTTTCTTCGTTTACTCATACGGTGGTACTTGACGACCACCCGATACTTATAGGTGAACGCATAAATCCCACGGGTAAAGCAAGGCTTAAACAGGCTTTACGTGAAAATGATTATGATTTTGTATTGCGTGAGGGCTTGGGGCAGGCGGAAAAGGGTGCAGATGTTTTGGACGTTAACGCAGGCTTGCCCGACATAGACGAGGTTGAAGTTTTAAAAGAGCTTGTTGTGCGTTTGCAAAGCGTAACAGACCTCCCCTTGCAGATAGATACAGCCGATGAAAAGGCAATGGAAAAAGCACTTAGAGCATATAACGGAAAACCGCTTATAAATTCGGTCAACGGCAAGCAGGAATCCATGAACGCTATATTCCCCCTTGTGAAGAAGTATGGCGGTGTTGTGGTTGCACTTACTTTGGACGAGAGCGGAATACCCGAAACAGCACGGGGCAGAGTGGACATTGCAAGAAAAATAATAGAGAAAGCGGCACAGTTTGGTATAGACAAAAAAGACATAATAGTTGATCCTTTGACACTTACCGTAAGTGCAGGTGACCAAAACGGGAAAGTTACCTTGGACGCACTTCGCATGATAAAAGAAGAGCTTGGCGTAAAGACGAGCCTGGGTGTGTCGAATGTATCTTTCGGCTTGCCGAGGCGTGATTTGCTCAATGCTTCGTTCTTTGCACTTGCACTTGGTGCAGGGCTTGATGCGGCTATAATGAACCCGTATGCACATCTGATGATGGACGCATACAATTCATCGCTTACGCTCATGGGTAAGGACGAGAGAAGCGAAAGGTTTATTGCAAAATATTCTGAAACCCAAGCACAGCCGCAGACGGGCAATGACAGAGAAATGACGCTCACCGAGGCCATACTTAACGGTCTTGCAGGCGATGCCGCATCTCTTGCGAAAAAAGAGCTTGAAAGCAAGTCGCCCATGGAGATAATAGAAAAAATGATGATTCCTGCACTTGATAAGGCAGGCGTGGGTTTTGAAAACGGAACACTTTTCCTGCCCCAGCTTTTGATGTGTGCGGAAGCTGCACGCAGTGCGTTTGAAGTTATAAAAGCAAACATGGGGACAAACGCAGGCGAAAGCCGCGGCAAGGTAATAGTTGCAACGGTAAAGGGCGATATACATGATATCGGCAAGAACATAGCAAAAAGTATGCTTGAAAATTACAGATTTGATGTAATAGACCTTGGAAAGGACGTTCCCGAAGAAGAAATCGTGCAGGCGGCAATAAAGCATGAGGTAAGGCTTGTTGGTTTGTCGGCACTCATGACTACAACGGTAGTCAATATGGAAAATACGGTGCAGGCACTTAAGGAATCGTTGCCCGACTGTGCAATAATGGTCGGCGGTGCGGTTTTGACAAGCGAACATGCCGAAAAGATAGGTGCGGATGTATTCGTCGGAGATGCCATGGCAAGCGTAAGATTTGCAGAGCAGATATATGGCGAAGAATGACGATAATATATTGAGTTCTTGACTCATAGTATACGGCGGATTTATAATTATATATAATGGTTTTTTTGTTAAAATAAAGACCGATAAAAAGAAAAAGGAGAAACAAAATGGCATACGATAGAATTTACAATTTCTCGGCAGGCCCCTCCATGCTTCCTTTGGAAGTTCTCGAGAGTGCAAGAGACAACACGATGAATTACGAAGGCAGCGGAATGTCCGTTATGGAAATGAGTCATCGCAGTAAGGTTTACGATAACATCATAGTTTCGGCTATATCTCTCATGCGTGAGGTAATGGGTATTCCCGATAATTATAAGGTATTATTCCTCCAGGGCGGTGCATCCTTGCAGTTTGCAATGGTTCCCATGAACCTCATGACAAAGAACGGCAAGGCTGATTATATCGTAACAGGCAATTTCTCCGGCAAGGCAGCGGAAGAAGCGGCAAAGTATGGCACAGTTAATATTGCCGCCACAACAAAGGGCGAGGATTTCACACGCATTCCTCAGCAGGAAGAATTAAAGCTCGATCCCGAAGCAGACTATGTTCATATCTGCTTTAACAATACAATCTACGGCTCAAAGTGGAATTATATCCCCGAAACGGGCAATGTACCCCTTGTTGCAGACCTTTCCTCCTGTATAATGAGCGAACCCGTTGACGTAACAAAGTTCGGTCTTATTTACGCAGGTGCACAGAAAAATATGGCTCCTGCAGGTCTTACGATTGTTATAGTTCGTGAAGACCTTATCGGCAAGACACTCCCCGGCACACCCGTAATGATGGATTATGAAAAGATGGCAAAGAGTGATTCAATGTACAACACGCCTCCTTGCTGGTCAATATACATCTGCAAGCTCGTTCTTGAATGGCTCAAGAATATGGGCGGCTTGAAGGTAATGCAGGAACGCAACGAAAAGAAGGCAAAGCTCCTTTACGATGCTATCGAAGAAAGCAGTCTGTTCTCCTGCAAGGTAGAAAAGAACAGCAGATCAATGATGAATGTTCGTTTCTCAACAGGAAGCGAAGAACTCGATGCAAAGTTTGTTAAGGAAAGTGCCGCAAACGGCATGAGCAACCTTAAGGGACACAGATCCGCAGGCGGACTCCGTGCTTCCATATACAATGCAATGCCTTATGAAGGCGTTGAGCATCTTGTAAACTTCATGAAGAAGTTTGAAGCTGAAAACAAATAAGGAGGAAGAATCAAATGCGTATTTTGGCATCTGACGGTATGGATAAATCGGCTGTTGCCGCACTTACGGCAAAAGGCCATGAAGTTGTAGAACAGTTCTATGAGCCTGCCGAACTCGGCGAACAGCTCAAAAACTACGATGTGCTTGTTGTAAGAAGTGCAACAAAGGTGCGTGAGCCCATAATAGACGCTGCAAAAGAAGGCGGCAGATTGAAGCTCATTATCCGCGGCGGTGTAGGCGTTGATAATATCGATGTAAAATATGCTGAAGCAAACGGCATAACAGTACGCAACACTCCCCGTGCAAGCAGTGATACGGTAGCAGAGCTTGCTTTGGCTCATATGTTCTCAACAGCACGCTTTATCTCGGTTGCAGGTCACACAATGCGTGAAGGCAAGTGGGAGAAGAAAGCTTATAAGGGAATCGAGCTTTCGGGCAGAACAGTAGGTATCGTAGGCTACGGCAGAATCGGTCAGGCTTTGGGCAAGCGTGCACAGGCTCTCGGTATGAAAGTTTTGGCTTATGACCTTTACAAGAACGAAGCACTTGAAAACGAAAACATGAAGTACGTCGAACTCGATGAGCTTTTGGCAAACTCCGATTTCGTTTCCCTCCATACTCCGAGTCTTGACGGTAAGCCCCTCATCAATGCGGAAACAATCGCAAAGATGAAGGACGGAGCAATCCTTATCAACACGTCACGCGGCGGTAATGTTGACGAAGCGGCATTGCTTGACGCACTCAATTCCGGCAAGCTTTTCGGTGCTATTACGTCAAAGGATATTGCAGA